>CAZDIC010000091.1:0-6621 GCA_964505395.1 uncultured Alistipes sp.
AAACCAACGGCACAGGGCCTACAGGCAAGAGCGAAAAATCAATAGTCAAACCGCTGCTGCAGGCCCGGTGAATCACAGTCACGGTCACGGTAAATCACGATCGCAAGCCAGGGCAGGACACGATTGCAGGCCAGATAAGCCGTTGTTACAGAGGAGTAACGCCGATGCCGGGACGCTCGTTAAGGGTTACCTTACCATTGACGATTTGCATGCCGGTGAACAGATCGTTAGAGATTAGCAGGTTCCCGTCGAGGTCGGCAAAATCGGCCAACGGGGCCAATTGAGCGGCTGCACTCAGGCCACACGACGTTTCGGTCATACAGCCAAGCATAACCTTCAGGCCGAGAGCCTTTGCGAGAATCGCCATTTTGTAGGCTTCGCGCATACCGGTACTCTTCATTAGCTTGATATTGATTCCATCGTAAACGCCGACACAAGCAGCAACCTCCGACAATCGTTTCACAGCCTCATCGGCAATCAATGGCAGCGGAGAACGTTCGCGCAACCACGCAATGTCGTCGCGCATCTCTTTAGGCATAGGTTGCTCCACAAACAGACAGTTTCGTTCGGCAAGCCAATTACACATCTCCAAGGCGAGCTCTTTTGATTTCCAGCCCTGATTTACATCCACACAAATAGGCCGATCGGTCATACTGCGAATCACCTCGATGGTTTCGCGGTCGTTATCCAATCCCATTTTCACCTTCAAGATATTATATGGAGCAGCCTCCTCAACCTTTTTGCGCACCATCTCGGCAGTGTCAATGCCGATTGTAAACGATGTTGACAGGGCTTTTTCGGCACTCAAGCCCCAGATTTTATACCACGGAGCATCAAGCAATTTGCCTACAAGGTCGTGCAGAGCGATGTCTACCGAGGCCTTGGCAGCATTATTCCCCGGGGCGACAGCATCGACATACGCCAGAATCTCCTCCATGCGAAACGGGTCGGAGAACTGAGCCAGATTCACCTGCGACAAAAACGAAGTTACCGAAGCAACACTCTCGCCGAGATACGGTGGCATTGACGCCTCACCATAGCCAACCAAATCGCCAAATTTAATGCGCACCTGCACACCGGGCGTTACGGTGCGACTCATTGAGGCCAAATTGAACGAATGGCGCAACTGCAGTTCGTATGGTTCAAACTCAAGTTCCAAAGCATCGCCGGACACCTTAACCGGAGCGAACTCATCCATCGGTCGAGGGTCAACCGGGAAATTCTTGCCACTAAGGAACTCCGGCAGAGCCACAGCAGCAGCCGACAGCCCTATATTTTTCAAAAAAGTTCTTCTTTCCATCAGTTTCACATTCAAAAATACCAAGAATGATTTCTCACCGCCATACCATCCAAATCGGAATCGGAAAGATGCCGCATCACCACCACCTCAAACGGTTCGTAATCGGCATCGGTGGAGCGCAACGATGTCACGCGCACACGGCCCGAGCTGTGAATAAATCGGCCGTTGTTGATGTATATTCCCACATGGTTCACTCGGCCGGTTGAAGCCTTGCCAAAGAAGATAAGGTCGCCGGGACGCAAACTCGCGATATCCGATACCCTATCGCCCACCTTGGCCTGAGCCGAAGCATTGCGCGGCAAAATTACCCCCTGCGAGAGATATGCAATCTTCGAGAGGCCGGAGCAATCCATCCCCTTTGACGAGGTGCCGCCCCACAAATAAGGCACACCCATTGCGGTGCGCGCAAACGCCACCACCCCGCTACGCGAGCAATGTCGCGCGGCCCAACGGTCAAACGGTTCGACATCCGACTCTGCAACATAGCCGATGCGTCCATCCGGGAGCGCCACATGCACACAACCGTTCACAGCTACCGTATCAACCGCCTCCAACACAACGCCGTTAACCAAATCGGAAACGCGGTCCTCTCCATCATCTGTGAGATAGGCATACGTTTGGTCAGCCGACGTAACAACCACGCGCTGCGCCTGTCGCCACTGCGCCATCTGAGCTTCCGACTTACGTGTCAGAGAGTTGTCGATGATGTAGCCATGATAGCCATCGGGAGTTTCCACGCGCCACCAGCCGTCGGACTTCGACAGCAAGCGAATGGGAGTACCCATAATAACCTGCGTGCCCATCTCGGCGGCATGCGAAGGATTTTCACGCACATTTGCCACCGACACACGCACCAATGCCCAGCCATTGCCGGCATCATCGGCCATTGCCGTTGCGCAACTTACATTGACCAATGCAAGAGCCAATACACCTTTTACCCACCGACGCCAACGCATCGGTCCGATTGGTTTAAATTTTCTCATAACGCTAAATTAAAAAAGCACATTTCCACACTAACGAAAGGTGGAAATGCGCTTAACGTATCATGCAGGCATGTTATGCAAGCGATGCAATCACACCTTTCACATTTTCTGCAAGAGCTTCAGCCTCGGCCATAGTGGCAGCCTCGGCATAGATGCGGATAATCGGCTCGGTGTTTGACTTGCGCAGGTGAACCCACGAAGTTGCAAAGTCGATTTTAACGCCATCGATGTCGGTAATCTTTTCGTTGGCATATTTCACCTTCATAGCGTTGAGGATAGAATCAACGTCGATATCGGGGGTGAGCTGAATCTTGTTCTTGGCAATAGCGTAGGCGGGATAATCCTTTTTCAGTTCGCTAACCTTTTTGCCACTCTTAGCCAAGAGAGTCAAGAAGAGTGCAACACCAACCAGAGCATCGCGGCCATAGTGAGCTTCGGGATAGATAACTCCACCGTTACCCTCGCCACCGATAACAGCGCCAACCTCCTTCATTTTGGTCACAACATTCACCTCACCAACGGCAGCGGCAGTGTATTCACAGCCACGTTTGCGAGTGACATCGCCCAAAGCGCGAGAGCTACTGAGATTTGACACTGTAGCACCGGGAGTGTGTTGGAGCACATAGTCGGCCACAGCCACCAGAGTGTATTCCTCAACAAACATCTCACCGTTTTCCATCACGATAGCCAAGCGGTCAACATCGGGGTCAACCACAAAACCCACATCGGCACGACCATCCTTCATGAGATCGGAAATCTGAGTAAGATTTTCGGGGATAGGTTCGGGAGTGTGAGCAAACTTACCGGTTGCCTCGCAGTTAAGTTCGATGATATTCTTAACACCGAGAGCGCGGAGCAATTGGGGGATAACGATACCGCCAACCGAGTTAACGGCATCAACAGCAACAGTGAAATTGGCCTTTGCGATAGCGTCGGTGTCGACCAACTTCAAATCAAGCACCTGACGAATGTGGCGCAGGTTCCAAGTCTCGTCGGTCAACTCCTTGCCAAGAGCATCAATTTCGGCAAAAGTGAAATCTTCGGCCTCGGCAATGCGGAGCACCTCTTTGCCTTGAGCGTCATTAAGGAATTCGCCCTTGTCATTAAGGAGTTTCAGCGCGTTCCACTGTTTGGGATTGTGTGAGGCGGTGAGGATGATACCGCCACAAGCGTGCATGCCAACCACAGCCACCTCGGTGGTGGGAGTGCTTGCCAAGCCTATATTAACAACATCGAAGCCCATACCGCGCAGTGTTGCCGACACGAGGCTGTCGACCATGGCGCCCGACAAACGAGCATCACGACCAACCACAATGAGGTTTGTAGCTACTGTTGTGTTATTGCGAATAAACGATGCATACGCAGCGGTGAATTTCACCACATCAAGGGGACTCAAGCCCTCACCCGGACGACCGCCAATGGTTCCGCGTATACCTGAAATAGATTTAATAAGTGACATAAGTATCTAATTTAACTAATTTCAAACCATGTTGTTACTCGGCGGTTTCCTCATCGCCATAATTGCTGGCACCGGCTCTGTAGTAGCGCACGTTATACACATACGGAATCACGTTGGCAATTTCAGAGTTCAAACCATATTGAGAGCGGATAACCAAGTTAACCTGGCCACCCAAACCGATGTAGCTGAGAGGCAACTGCAAGCCGCTACCCCACTCCTCGGAGTCGGAATCGGAGTAGCTGCCAAAGCGGAACGAAGCAGAACCAACCGACAAGTCGTCGGCATTGCCCCATCCATCGATCAACTCATCGGCATCAGCGTCATAGTAATTCAAGCTATAGCGTGTAAAACGGAAATAGATAAGCTCATTACTTTTAGCCATCTGCGATGTGTCGCCCATGTCAATAACCTGCATGTACACATTACCCTCTTCATCCATGCGATAATAGGGAGCATCCTCACCGGTGATAAAGCTACCATCGGCAGGCGGTTCCAGAATCACATTCTGATTTGCAAGAAAAGCGTTGATAGCGTGCGCCTCGTCGGTCAGAAGTTCGGCATAACTTTTGGAATCGTCACACGACGCCATGCCCATAGCGACAGCCACAGCCATCAATCCGATTTTGAATTTATTACTCATTGACTATACTTTTTCTTCTTGTTAAAATACTCTATTACTTAGTTTCTTCGTGCTTATCAGCCGGCAGATATTGATCATACTCCGGCATCAAGCGATGCAACACCTCAACAGCTTCCTCCATTGTGCCGATAAACTCACCACCGGCAGCATTCAAATGACCTCCGCCATTGTAGTATGCCTCACAAATTTTATTTACCGGGAACGACCCCTTGCTACGGGTCGACACCTTAATATAATCAGTTTCCTCACGCAGGAACACCGAGTAGACCACATCGGGGATGGTCAGCGGACGATTCACCAACGCCTCCGTATCGCCTTTCTGATACTGGAAACGGTTCAGCTCATCGCGCGTCAGTGTTATCAATGCGGCCTTGTGCTCGGGGAAAATTTGCATTTTCTCGTAGAGCGCAAAACCGTTCAAGCGCAAGCGGTTAAACGAGTCGCAAAAATAGATTTGCTGATACACTGCATCCTTGTTGATGCCCTTTCTTATCAAATCGGCAACAATCTCATAGAGGTCAGGCTTGTTTGAATTGTATGAGAAATTGCCGGTATCGGTCATCATTCCGGTGTAGATGCAAGTGGCGCTATCGGTATCAATCATATCGCCCAGGCCCAACGCATGAAGCACACGATAAATAAGCGATGCCGTGGCCGATTCCTCCGGGTGAGAAATCACTACATCGGGCATATCCGAGGGGTCCAAATGATGGTCAATCATCACTTTCTTGGCCGGCGACGACACCAAAATATCGGCCATAAGGTCAACACGTTTCGGCTCGTTGTAGTCAAGACAGAAAATCAGATCGGTCGATGCAAAAATCTTTTGCACAAATTGCTCGTTACGTGAATATATGACCACCTGATCGGCCCCGGGTAAAAACATGAGGTATTTTGGCGGTGTGTCGGGCACTACCACTTTCACCTTCTTACCGATGGCTGTCAGCACTCGATAAAGGGCCAACGATGAGCCCATAGCATCGCCGTCGGGCGACAAATGACACGTAATGACTATATATTTGGATTGGTCTAACAGGCGCTTCAAATGCGCTACGCTGTCAGGATTTAAAATCGTCGTTAACATTAATCTGTAGCGGGTTTAATGTGCAAAGATACTATAACCGATTTAGTTTCCACCCAAAACAGCCGCGATTTAGACATTTATTTCACTTTATTTCACGTTTCGCAATCAATTACCACCGGCCGAACAGGCGGCATTTTTGCAAATTGCCAAAACTTTTTGTAACTTTGAGCAGTTAACCCACAAAACTAAATACCACAATATCATGGATATACCTTTTGCTGAATCGTGGAAAATCAAGATGGTGGAACCCATCAAGAAAAGTACACGCGAAGAACGTGAAGAGTGGCTTAAGCAAGCCGACTACAATGTGTTTATGCTTCGCTCGGAGCAAGTCTATATTGATTGCCTGACCGACTCGGGCACGGGCGCAATGTCTGACCGACAATGGGCCGCTATGATGACCGGTGACGAATCGTATGCCGGTGCGCGCTCATTCTTCGAGCTCAAGGACACAATCAATCGCATCACCGGTTTTAAGTATGTGTTGCCGACTCACCAAGGACGTGCCGCCGAGAACGTGCTATTCTCACACCTCGTCAAAGAGGGTAACATCGTGCCCGGCAACTCACATTTCGACACCACAAAAGGGCACATCGAAATGCGTAAGGCATTTGCCGTTGACTGCACGATAGCCGAAGCTAAGAACACCCAACTCGAACTCCCGTTTAAGGGGAATGTCGACCTTGAGAAGTTGGAGGCATGCATGGCTGAAAATCATGAGAAAGTACCATTCATCATCATGACTATCACCAACAACTCGGCCGGCGGGCAACCCGTGTCGATGGAAAATCTGCGTGGTGTGCGTCGCATAGCCGACAAATATGGCACACTCGTTGTGTTTGACTCGGCTCGCTTTGCCGAAAATGCCTACTTCATCAAGACTCGTGAGCCCGAATTTAAAGACAAATCAATCAAGGAAATCAGCCGCGAAATGTTCTCTCTGGCCGACATCATGACCATGTCGTCGAAAAAAGATGGCCTCGTCAATATGGGCGGCTTTATCGCCACAAACTGCGAGGATGTTTATGAGGGCGCAAAGCAGTTCTTGATTCCGTTTGAGGGATTCCTCACCTACGGAGGCATGAATGGTCGCGACATGGCAGCGCTTGCCGTTGGCCTCAATGAAAACACCGAGTTTGACATGCTTGAAACCCG
>CAZDIC010000092.1:0-6399 GCA_964505395.1 uncultured Alistipes sp.
TCGTCGCCTCCTACAACATCCTGTATCTTTACTAACGCGAAGTAAGCGATGGTGATAACTCGTTCGCGCGGATCTCGATTCGGGTCGGTAAACGTGTAAAATTGCTCGATGTAGTTAGCGGTGAGGCTGGTTTCCTCCTTCAACTCACGTTTTGCGCCCTCTTCAGCGGTCTCATCCATGTGCATGAAGCCACCCGGGAACGCCCACATGCCTTTGTACGGTTCTCCGCCACGTTCAATCAATAGGACTTTCAGCTTTATGCCATCAAATCCGAATATTACGCAGTCAGTTGTGACAGCCGGATGCGGGTATTTGTAACTGTAAATTTTGTCTTCCATATTTATCTCGGGTATTATTTACGCCACAAAGTTAACTACTAAAATCTGAACCTCCAAATATTTTAGTGTAAATTTTACCCAAGAAGTATGCGCGCCCATTCGGTTGGAATGAGCGCATCAAATCATAATTGTTTACACCTCTTCCGATAGTTATTTGAGTTTCCAGGTGTAGAACACCGACGATTGTTCGTCGGGGTAGTATCCGATAAGGTTATTGCCATCAAGGGTGATGTTTGATACCGGTCGATCAAGAGTGTATTTTTTGAGTGGACGGAATGTGGCGATGTCATACGATTCTATCTCTGTGCCCAATCCGTACTCCACATTTGCACGAAGGCAATAGAATGCTTTGTCGTTGTGAGCTACATCTTGATATTTTTTCACTATATCTTTCTCGTCTTTCAGCGACAAGTCTTCAACTTCGCCGTATTGTGCTTTAAGCTGCATGCCGTTGCTTGCGGAAACGTTATAGATTTCTACAAGGTCAAGGAATTTATAAGCCACTACTGCTGTTGAATCGGATAATTGGATGGTGTAATCGTAGGCGGTGTAATTAAATTTATCATCGCGATACGGCACATTTTCTTTCCATAGCACTTTGTTATTTTTTAAGTCAACAAGGTGACGGGCCGACGCCTCCGGGTCATCAAACTTCATCAGGAATATGGAGTCATTGTACTGATTTATGTATGTGTATGGGATTCCCATATCGTCATCGTCAACCGGCATCGCAAATTCAGCAACTGTTTTCGACGGATTTTGTTTCGTATTGATAAGAAAACACTTATGCTTCATCATATCATAGATCAAAACATTATCCTTATCCTTCGCTTCACCGGTGTTTACAACAATAAATTGATCGGGGCCTTGACCGACCGAAAAGCGTCTTTGTACTAATGTGCCCTCGGGATATGTGTAGACTGTTAACGTAGTGTCTTCAGCAGCGCCATCAACCACTGTAAGCAGATGATTTGATACGTTCATCTCAAACAGTCGGAATGTTTGGTCAATTGAAATGCTGTCGGATAGGGTTAAGGGAATTTCCTCCTCAAATGTCTTATCTGTTAATACAGCGTTCTCTTTGTCCTTATTGATTGTACACGAACAGACACTAAGGCATACAGCGACAATCGCCAATGAAATGTGATAATAGGATTTCATAATGTAGTTTTAGATTTAATTGAAATCGGATAGATGAATTGTAAAAATCCGGAGCGTTGAACCGACGGTTTATCGTACAATCCAACGCTCCTTGATTGTGGAGCGGTAGACGAGGCTCGAACTCGCGACCCTCAGCTTGGGAAGCTGATGCTCTACCAACTGAGCTACTACCGCAAATCAGTTACAAAAGTATGCAAAGTTTTTGAAATTACAAAGTGCCGGTGAGCGTGAATGCGAATTTTTTTGTAATTTTGTTATGATATTGTGACGTTCAATGTTGCGTAGAATGTTGATTCATAATAACCTGATTGCATAACAAGAAATCAATGTAGAGATATGGAAAACCAAGATAATTTTATTCCGACCGACCCCGCATCAGTTGAAAATTCGATAGAAATGAAGGTGGTGGAAGGGAAAGAGTTTGGCGGTGAACGTGCTTTGTTTGCCGTGAAAAATGTGGAGTTGCACAATTGTGTGTTTCATGTCGGCGAGTCGGCGCTGAAATGCACCGATAATATCGTGGCCGAAAAATGTGTGTTTGAGGGGAAATACCCGTTCTGGCACACCGACGGTTTTAAGGTGACCGATTGTCAGTTTACGCCCGGTGCTCGTGCTGCTTTGTGGTATTCTCGGAATCTGGAGATGAAACGCACTCGTGTTGACGCTCCGAAGATGTTTCGTGAAATGGAGCACCTCTCGTTGGAGAATGTCACCATTCCCGATGCTCAAGAGACGCTGTGGAGTTGTCGTGATGTGAAGTTGAGAAACGTGAGCGTGGAGCATGCCGACTATCTGTTTATGCATGGCGCCGACATCGACATCGCCGATTATCGTCAGCAGGGCAATTACTCGTTTCAATATTGTCGCAATGTTGTGATTCGCAACGCGGTGATTGACTCAAAGGATGCTTTTTGGGAAACCGAGAATGTTACGGTTTACGATTCGGAACTCGTTGGCGAGTATCTCGGTTGGCATTCAAAGGGCTTGAAGTTGGTGCGTTGTAAGATTAATGGAACACAACCGCTCTGTTACGCCAAAAATCTTGTCATGATTGATTGCGAAATGGGCAACGAGTGTGACCTGGCTTTTGAGGATAGTAACTTGCAGGCAACCATCAAGTCGTCGATTGTGAGTGTGAAGAATCCCCGTTCGGGCAGCATTAAGGCGCTCTCGATTGGTGAGGTGATTTTGGATAAGAATCTGCGTGCTCCCGGCGATTGCAAAATCGTGACAGAACTGTAGTGTGTGCGGTGGCGTGTGTAAACTCGGCTCTTACGTCTCGGTTTGGGACGGAGATAACAGCGTTTGGATATGATATATAATTTTGATGAGATTGTGAATCGCCGTGGCAGCGGTTCGTATAAGTGGGACTCCGCCGACGGTGATGGTGTAATACCCTTGTGGGTGGCCGATATGGATTTCCGTACTGCTCCGCCGGTGCTTGATGCATTGCGGCGCAGGGTGGAGCATGGTGTGTTTGGCTACACATCGGTTGGTAAGGATTACTATGATGCTTTGACACGTTGGTTTGCCGAGCACCATGCATATAATATCAATCCCGAACGGGTTATCTACACCTCCGGTGTGGTGCCGGCGATTTCGGCCATTATCAAGGCTCTTGTCGCTCCCGGCGAGGGGGTGATTGTGCAAACCCCGGTTTACAATTGCTTCTTTTCGTCGATTCGCAACAACGGTTGTGCTATTGTGGAGAGCCCGTTGCGACGTGTGGCTGTTGATGACACCACATTTACCTACGAGCCGGATTTTGATGACCTTGAACGATTGGCGGCTCGCCGGGATGTAACGCTGTTGCTGTTGTGCAATCCTCACAATCCGGCCGGACGTGCTTGGCGTGAGGATGAATTGATGCGCGTGGCCGACATCTGCCGTCGCCATAATGTGCGTGTGGTTAGCGATGAAATTCATTGCGAATTAACCATGCCTGGTTATCGATATGTGCCTTATGGAGAGGTAGACCGCCGGGTTAACGGCACTTCGCAGGCTGTGGTGTGTGTGAGTCCGTCAAAGGCGTTTAACATCGCGGGGTTGCAGATTGCCAATATCGTTTGCCCAGATGCGGAAGTTCAAGCTAAAATCGACAAGGCAATAAATATTAATGAGGTGTGTGATGTCAACCCCTTTGGCGTGGAGGCGCTGAAAGCGGCCTATACTCCCGAGGGAATGTGTTGGCTCAACGAACTTCGCACGTATTTGTGGGAGAATTATCTGTATCTCAAGGAGCGTTTTGCCACAGAGTTGCCTCAATGCCCGATAACTCGTTTGGAGGCCACTTATCTTCCCTGGGTGGATGTTACTGCCATCGGAAAACCGGCTGCCGAGATTGAAGAAATTTTGAAATCGCAGTGGGGCGTGTGGGTGAATAGTGGTGATATGTATGGTGTCGATGGGTTTATTCGTATCAACATTGCGACCTCTCGCGCCTTGCTTTCCGAGGGGCTTTCGCGTGTTATATCTGGCTTTAAGTCAATGCTTTAACCTTGTCGTGCGTGTGTAGTGTGTACTAATAATAGTAAAATAGAATAGTAGTAGAGTAGTAGTGCTTAAACAGATACAAACGGGTGAACCGTTAAGTTTTCGTCAACGGTTGGTGTTGACTGCACAGCTGTCGTGGCCGGCCATCATGGCTCAGTTGTCGAGCATCCTGATGCAATATATCGATGCCGCTATGGTGGGACGTCTCGGCGCCGACGACAGTGCTGCTGTGGGCATTGTGTCAACAAGCCTGTGGCTGTTTTGGGGGCTTTGTTCCGCTGCGATGGTGGGCTTCTCCGTGCAGGTGGCTCATCGCATTGGAGCCACCGATTACAGCGGCGCGCGTCGCGTGATGCGTCAAGGTTTCACTTCTGCGGTGGCGTTTGGCGCTGTCATGGCTTTAATTGGAGTGTCGATTGCGTGGAAGTTGCCTGTGTGGCTCGGTGGCACCGAGGCGGTTAATACCAAGGCGTCGCTTTATTTCATCGTGTTTGTGGCTGCGTTGCCAATCTTGACGTTGAATTATCTCGGTAGTGCGGTGCTTCGTGCTTCCGGAAATATGAAAACGGCGGGCGGTTTGAATATCATGATGTGTGTGCTCGACGTCCTATTTAACTTCCTGTTCATCTTCCCGACGCGCGTAGTGGCAATAGGCAACCTTTCATTTACTTTGCCCGGTGCCGGGTTGGGTGTACTTGGTGCTGCTATCGGTACTGTGCTTGCCGAAGTGGTGACTGCAGGCATTGTGATGTGGTGGATATGCTGCAAGGAGCGTGAGTTGGCCATTTGCGGACAGCGTTCCAATCACGATGATTGCTCATGGCGCGATTATATCCCCACCGGAGTGGTGCTCCGAAACGCTGTGAGGGTGTCTGCTCCGATGACCTTGGAGCATGGTGTGATATGTGGCGCTCAGATTATGGTGACCGTGATTGTGGCACCGTTGGGTGTGATGGCCATAGCTGCGAACTCATTTGCCGTGACGGCCGAGGCGCTCTGCTATATGCCCGGCTATGGCATCTCGGATGCGGCAACTACGTTGGTGGGGCAGAGCTATGGTGCCAATCGAAAGGATTTGGCACGGCAGTTCGGCTACATGACTGTTGGCTTGGGTGTAGTGGTAATGTCGATTATGGGCGTGATTCTGTGGCTGTTTGCACCGGCCGTCATGTCGCTGTTGTCGCCTGTGGCTGAGATTCAGGCTCTCGGTAGTTCTGCGCTGCGCATTGAGGCGTGGGCCGAACCGATGTTCGCGGCCTCAATTGTGGCATACGGCGTGATGGTGGGCGTTGGCGACACGGTGGTTCCGGCAGTGATGAATTTTTCAAGTATATGGCTTGTGCGTCTGCCTATCGCTGCCATTTTGGCCCCGACAATGGGCCTCGATGGCGTTTGGCTTGCGATGTGTTTGGAGCTCTGTTTCCGTGGTGCCATATTCTTGTACCGTCTGCTCAAAGGTACATGGCTGAAGCATGGCCTGCAGACGGCGCCAACCGATAGTGCTGCGTGATGGTGGTTGTGGTTACTTCTTGTCGTTGAGGATGTCGGCCGGATTCACGGTGATGTTAATCTTGTTGCCGTTGACATCTTGCCACACCAACAAAATGGTCATATCCGCTTTGTTAAGAGCCTCGATCCCTTCGCGGAACTTGCTATCCACCAGGTTGCCCTTAAATTCGTCGACTGTCATTGACTGCAATGCCGGCATATCGGCCTCGTTGATTGATGACAAATCAACCACCGCACGGCAGAGGAATGTCAGCACCAATTGGTTGTCCTTAATTTCGGCCTTTGAATCGTCAAACAGTCCGGTTTGAGCCTCTTTGGCACGGAATGCCGGCGAGTTAAGCTCCTCAACCATTTTCTCGATGGCCGCTGTGCGCGATGTGCATGCTGTCAGCGACAGCATAGCAACAAAGCATATTATCAGTGATTTAATGATTCGCATATTGCAACTTGTTTTGATGTTCCGGGTGTCATCCCCCGGGCATTAGTAAATTCCATTTCCCCTCCTCCAATGTGGTGTGATTAACTATACACATTCAAAGCGGTGACACTTCACCGCCGATGCGATTGACAACACATCCTCAGAGCGGTACACCCCATTCTATGCGTTGTGATTATCTCTTGTTAGAGTGCTTTTTCGAGTGCTTTTGCCAATTGGTCGGGGCATGATGTACCCTTGTTGCCACATTGAATTCCCTTGCAACGTGCAATAACATCTGCCACCTTCATCCCCTTTGTGAGAGCGCTGATCCCTTGTGTATTGCCGTGGCATCCACCGAGAAACGATACATTTTCAATAATGCCGTTGTTCACTTCAATTGTGATAAGGCGTGAACATGTGCCTTGTGTCTGATATTCAATTGTCATAATTCGCTATTTTAAAAGTCTGTTTTCTGAATTG
>CAZDIC010000093.1:0-6362 GCA_964505395.1 uncultured Alistipes sp.
AATTTATAAATGATTTCTTTTCGTTGGCACTCGGGCTCATCGGCCTTCGGCGTGCTTTAGCATACGCTTGGGCTCACTTCGGCTTGAGCATTCTGTGCCAAACGGCTGCAAAGTTAGCGATTTTCATCGACTTACGCAAATTTTCGCCCCTCGCTTTGCAAAAAAACTGCTCGCAACTCCGTGAGGGGGTTGCGAGCAGCGATGGGTTAGTTGTGTGTTAGGTGACACACTTATTTGATGCGAACCTTGGCGCTTGTGGCGCCCTGACGGCGGATGTAGATGCCGGGTGTGAGGTTCGACGGGTTGATGCGCATGCCTTGCAGGTTGTAGTAGCTAACAGCTTCGGTGGTATCGGCTACTACTGCGTCCAAGTTCGATGAATCGTTTGAGATGGTTACAGTGGTGTAGTCCGACCATGCGCTTGAATCGTAGTTGGAGGCGTCGACAGGCACAGCTTTGATGCGAACATCGTATTCAGCGCCCTCTTCGAGGCCTTCAACGGTGTAGCTTGTGCCTTCAATGCCGGTGATGGTGCGCACGTTGTTGTTGACTGTCTCGTTGGCGCGGCGGGATGTTTGCAATGAGCTTGCAACGTCGCCGTCGTAGACTGTAACCGAGCAGATGATTACGCGCTTCTTAGAGGCTGTGCAGGCAAATTGCAGGTAGTTCACTTTGTCGGCGTTGGCATTCAGTGTTACAACGTAGTCTTTAGCCGATGCGGTGAGCGACACGGTTGTTGAACCGAGTGAGTTGCCGTTGGCGTCGAGCATGCTCACTGCAACCGAAGAGTTGTCGGAGCCGTAATAGTAAGCGTTGAATGCAATTGTTACTGTTGACTCTGTGGGAGTGAAGCCGGTTGATTTGATTGTGCCGGTGTTTTTGTTTGATCCCAGACGAATGCCGTCATCTTCGAGCGATGTGTAGCCGGAGGTTGTCCAACCGTGCTTCTCGCTGTCAAATACAGTTTCGATGAGTTGCGAGTTTGAGGCTGTTTTGTGGGGACGAACTTCGAGTGTGTAGGTGGCGTCAACGCTGTTTGCGTTCCATGCTGCGGTGAGCGATGTGGCGGTGGTTGTAACGCTGCTGAATGTGGGGGTGTCGAGCGCGGGTAGGGCGGCCTTGATGTACCAAAGCGAGATGGTGCCATCGTCGTTGCGAGTCATTTCGGTAACGGGTTTGCCGAGGTATTTTGGCGAGCCGCTGTTGAGGGTTGCTGCCGGTTTTGAAGAGTCGGTAAACGCATCGTTGCCGTCATAAGGCCAGAGATCGCCGGCCAGGGCAGCTTCATTCATGTAGTATGTGTTGCCGATGTAGTAGCCTTCAGACAGGTCGTTGTCGGCCGGAGCGATTGTGACGCCTTGGGTTGAGAAGTTGTTGACGGTGTTTGAATTCCAACGTGATTCATTGTAGGTTACGTGGGTAATCATCAAGCCTTCGCCATACATGTAGCGGTCCCAACCTTTTTTGGCGCGGTTTTCAATCAGATAGTATTCGTTTGCACTGTTGCCAACGAGTTTGAGAGCTACGTCGTTTTCGGCGGTCTTGCTGTTCCACACCGGGAGTGTGTAGTGGGTGTTGGCCACCGGAGTAACGGGTGTAACCCATCCCATGAATGATTTTTCGTAGGAGTTGTAGCCCAGCGGAGTGTAGCCGTCGTTGTTATATTCACCGTAGTCCATTACTGACCATACCGACATACCGAAGTATGACGCATTATCGTTGGTGTCGTAAAGGTCGGGCAAGCCGAGGCAGTGAGAGAATTCGTGGCAGAAGCAACCGATACCGTCGATTTGAGTGAGGTCGCGGCCGTAGAGCTCGTTGAACACACCGAACTTGTCGACTTTCACGCCATCGAGTGTCAGCGACTTGCGATAGTCACTTGAAGAAAGTTCCCATTGGCAGGGCCATACGGCATCTTCGGCATTCTCTTCGGCCGATGAAGCTTCACCGTCGCCGGCATAGATCACGATAACAACGTCGCATACGCCGTCGCCGTCGTTGTCATATTTCGAGAAGTCGATTTGTGAGTCAAGGCCCAAGCAGCCTTCGCCAACCATGGTGCCCACACCTTTGTCGTTGCCACCGCTGTTGCCGCCATAGTTGACACGGTTTTTCGAGAGGGTGTAAGGGCCGTAAACGTCGAATTGCGGGGTGTATTGGCCGTTTGATTGGTCAACGAAGTATTGACGGGCGCTTTCGTTGCCGTTGTCAAAAAATTCCTTGAAGGTTTGGTTGGCGTTGTCGCCGTCGCGGAACGGATAGTCTTTGTAGGCGAGCAACAGCACCGGAATGCGGGGAGAGCCTTTGGTGGGCACTTCACTGCTTTTCATTGCGATGCGTGATGCCGACGGGCTGCGACGAGCCGAATTGACTTTTTCGCGAAGGGCTTTCACCGATACCAATGATTCGTTTTGGCTGAGGAACGAGAGCTCCGCTGCTGTGCGGTTCTCTTTGTTGTGGGCCAACACGGCTGATGTGCCGGTGGGGAGAGTGTAGAAGAAATCTCCGTTATCGGCTTTGGTTACAGGTAGACCGTCGGTGGTGGTGAAGGTGTGAAAGTCTTCATCGCCGACCAGGTTTATCAACACTGTTGTGCCGTCAGATTGAGTGACGGTGCGTGTTATCTTTTTGGCGGGAACGCCCCAAGCTGAGGCGGCTACCAAAAGCATTGATGCAGCACTGATTAGAATCTTTTTCATCAATATATGCGTTATTAAGTTTGTATTATCGTGATGCTTGTAAGTATACGTTTGAAGTAATGCTTATAAGTGAATATTTTGCCAAATCTGTATGTATATTCATCACAAAAAGAGCCATATTAACAGTCAGCTTTTTCCATGTGGCGAGGTAACTGTAGATATGACTTTTGGAGTGGTTTCTATTTGCGAAGCAAAGATAATTTAAATTCTTCTGTTTTGCAAAAATCCGTCTCAAATTTCCATGTTTTTGCCTTGGGCTGTGGCAAAATGGCAGCATGATAAACGATTTCGGCCACTTGGAGCAGGTGTCCAAGCGGCCGAATATATCTGAGTGGGCTTACTGTGGTTTCAGCCCTTGTGCGAGTGTCACATTTTTAGTTGGCAACGAAGCTGCCGAGTGCGGTTGGCAGTGCAGCAGCGCAACTGTAGGCACGCGCGAATTGCTGCAAAAATGTGATGGTCGACTTACGTGGAGCCGGCTCACGGCGCGAGGCGCGTTGTTTTGAAGTGATGCCGGCGGGAATTAAAGGAGTAGAGACATTCTTCATAGGCAAACAGTTGTTGTTATCTATTTTGTATGCATGTTATTTGCGGTGAGCCGTAACTAATAATGTTCTAACTCACACATATATATAACGCATCGTGGTGTGGAATATTTTATGTAGTGCATAAAAATTTTTCATTTCAGCTGAAACGCCCCGACAACGCTCTCGGGCGGTGGTTTATTGTGTAATTTGGGCCAATGTGGCATATTTTTTTTATTTTGTTGCAAAAATATTTTGGCGGGAATAAAAATAATTTCTACTTTTGCGTCACCGATGGTTCTAAAAGAATCGTTGGCTGTGGTAAAATTTAAGAAATAAACATAAAAACAGGCCGGTGTGGCAATCTTCCCGGCGTAGCGTAAAGCCTGTAAAAATATTCACTAAATCATTCGCCTATAGCAAACGTCTACCTAATTTTAAAGTAAGATTTGCTCATGCAGAAAACAGTTCGGCTGACCGATGAACATTTGGTTGCAGCCTATGCTAATGGTGACAATAATGCGTTTGACACGCTGTTGCGTCGTCATCAAACGCGTGTTTTTACATACATCTTTAATATCGTAAAGAACAAAGATATTGCCGACGATATCTTTCAGGAGACATTTGTCAAGGCGATAATGACAATAAAGCAGGGTCGTTACTACGACGCCGGCAAATTCTCTGCGTGGATTAACCGCATTGCCCACAATTTGATTATTGACTACTTCCGTCAGGAGAAGAGCGAGAACACCGTGTCGGTCGACAACGACGACACCGATGTGCTCAATCGTCGTGACCTGAGCGAAGAGAACATCGAGGATGTTATTATTACCGGACAGATTAACACCGATGTGCGTCGCATCATGAAATCGCTTCCCGAATCGCAGCGGGAGGTGCTTGAAATGCGCTTCTATCGCAATATGTCGTTTAAAGAGATTGCCGAAACAACCGGTGTGAGCATTAACACCGCCTTGGGGCGTATGCGCTACGCAGTGCTCAACATGCGTCGCATCGCTTCGGAGAAAAACATCGTGCTCACTCGCTAATACACAGTTTGCCCAACACTTGTTTTGATTGCCGAAGGTGGTCGGCAGTCCAATTTTTGTGATTATTTTGCACTCTCGCACAATAATAATTGCAAAAAGTTGGTGGAGTGTGAAAAAAAAAGATTACTTTTGTAAAAATTTGGATAAGTATGGCCGTTGAGCTTCAGCAAATCGTTGACCGCGTGAACGCCAAAACGCAGATAGTGCTTGAGCGTTATGCTCTGATAAAGCAGCTGCGCGATGAGGCGGAAGCGAAGGTGGCCACTCTGGAGAAGACGCTTGCAGATTTGAGCGCCGAAAACGCAGAGTTGCGCCGTCGCGTGGAATACCTATGTGTGGCCACGACAATAGTGCCGGACCGCCGAGATGTGGAGAAATCGCGTGCTATGCTTGCCGGATTAGTGCGAGAGATAGATCAGTGTATCGCCGACCTCAAAGAATAGGTGATATAACAATGAATGATAAACTGAACATAACAATACGCATCGCCAACCAGGCGCCGATACCGTTGGTAATTAATCGTGAAGACGAGGAAATTATCCGACAGGCCGAGTATAACGTGAACAAACTTTGGAACTCGTGGAGTTCGAAGTTTAAGAGCAAAACGTCGGGCGAAGTGCTGTCAATGGTAGCCTTCCGTTTCGCAGAGCTCTTTTTCACGCAGGCTCAATCGGTGAAAGCCACGGAGCAGATGTTAGAAACATTTGAAGATGGCCTCGACAAGATATTGCTGGATATCAACGTCGATGGGAAGTCGGAAAATGGTTTATGATGTTTAAATTTACGAACTTGTGGCGCTCGAGTTAGCTAACAATCACCGAGCAGAAACGGTTCAACGAAGGATAGTTTAGAGATTATTTGTCGCGCTAAATCATAGCGAACGGTGCGTGCGCTAAAATGTTGAATATCAACAGATGTTTAGGCATTTTGCGTGTCGGCCATCCGCGTGGTTGATGCGCTTTTGTTTTATCTATACAATGCACACTAACGAGAAAATAAACTAATTGAAAATAAACATTAATATACCAAACTCGAAAAAATGAATATACTATTTTTTTTGGCCGTAGCCGTGGTAGCGCTCGCAATAGGCTCAATTGTAACTATTGCGGTGCAAAACAAGACCGGCCGCAACCGTGCAAAAACTATCATTGAGGAGGCAGGCCGCGAAGCGGATGTCATCCGTCAAAAAGAGCTTCTTAAAAGCCGCGAAGAGGGCATGAAGATAAAGGATGAAGCTGAGAAACAAGCCAACCAACGCTTGTCGAAGGTGCAATCGGCTGAAGCAAAGATGAAACAGCGCGAGGCACAACTCAATCAGCAACATAGCGAAAATCAACGCCAACGTAGCGAATTGGATGCTGTGCGTCAGCGTCTTACCGCCGAAGAAGCTGTGATAGAAAACCGCAAAGAGGAGCTTGACCGACTGAAACGTTCGGCGCAGGACACCCTCGAACATATCAGTGGCCTTTCATCCGAAGAGGCGAAAGAAAAACTTATCGAGTCGCTGAAGGATGAAGCCAAAACCGATGCCGCCCAATACATCAACGAGATTATGGATGAGGCGAAGATGACCGCCAATAAGGAGGCTAAACGCATTGTGGTTCAGACCATTCAGCGTGTGGCAACCGAAGCTGCCATCGAAAATTCGGTAACAGTGTTCCACATCGAATCCGACGAAATCAAGGGCCGCATTATCGGTCGTGAAGGTCGTAACATCCGCGCTCTCGAGGCCGCTACCGGCATCGAAATCATCGTTGACGACACCCCCGAGGCCATTGTGCTCTCAGGCTTTGACCCCGTGCGTCGCGAAGTGGCTCGTTTGGCTCTCCACCAGTTGGTTGCCGACGGCCGTATCCACCCCGCACGCATTGAGGAGGTGGTTAACAAAGTGCGCAAACAGATTGAAGATGAAATTGTTGAGACCGGCAAACGCACTGCCATCGACCTCGGTATCCATGGCTTGCACCCCGACCTTATCCGCATGATCGGTAAGATGAAATACCGTTCAAGCTACGGTCAGAACCTGTTGCAACACGCTCGCGAAACCGCCAACCTCTGTGCTATCATGGCATCAGAACTCGGTTTGAACCCCA
>CAZDIC010000094.1:0-6274 GCA_964505395.1 uncultured Alistipes sp.
CCACCCTGACGGTTGTAGCCGCCCTGGTTGTAGTGCTGCTGGTTGTAGCCGCGCTGTTGGTAACCGCCTTGGTTGTAGTTGTTCTGTTGAGTTGCGTTAGTGTCGGTCGATGCAGTTGCGTCGGTTGCTGCTGCTGTTGCTTCGCCGGTTGATTCAGGGTTTTCGGGACGTTGTTGAGCGTAGCGTTGGTTGTAACCACGGTTGTTGTAGCCGCGCTGTTGGTATCCGCCTTGGTTGTTGTAACCGCGTTGCTGATACCCACCCTGACGGTTGTAGCCGCCTTGGCGCTGTTGGTAACCGTTGTTACGCTGTTGATAACTGTGACGTTGGTAACCGTTACCTTGTTGGTAACCGTTCTGGTCAGCCTCGCCGGCTGCTCCATGGTTGTCGCCTGAATTAAACGCATGATTCTCGTAATTGCCTTCGGTCATGTGTGGGCCATCGTTGAGCCCAACAGGCTGTCCGATTCTCGGACGTTTCGGTTTTTTAGCTTCGTTAGCTTCCATGATGTGTGGTAAAATAAAATCTGATGCAATTAGACCTGCTGCCTCTCGGCACAATTTCGGGTTAAGAGCGTCGTGAAGTTGTTAGTTTATTTTGTTAGTTTCTTATATATGATGTTGTAATATATATCTCCCTCTTACGTAGACGATTAATATTAACACAAAGATATGCTAAATCGACGTAACCGCCAAATTTAGGCATAAAATTTTAAGTATTTTTTAAGAAAGTGCTCCACAGGGCGCACAGCGGGGTTTAATCGGGCGCTTGCAAATGCAGTTTGTTGGCGGGATGCATTAACAAATGCTGTTTGTTGCGTTATGTTGCGTTATGGTTGATTCGCGCGGAGGGAGGGGCACCCGATTAGTGCTCTCTGGCGATAATGAAGTCGATAATGTCGATAAGCGATTGGCGCACATCGGTTGCGGGGAATCGGTTGAGCAGATCCACCGCTTGGTCGCGCAGATTGTGCATAGTGGTGTAAGCGTAGTCGATACCGCCGTTTTCGATGGCGAAGGTGATGAGGTCGGAAACTTCCTCGGGGGTTAGCGAGTCGCGATGTGCCAATTCAACCATGCGCGGTGTGCGCGGGTCGGTTGAGGAGGCGAGGGCGTGGAGCAACGGGAGTGTTATTTTGCCCTCTCGCAGGTCGTTGCCGGTGGGTTTGCCGATTTTCTCATCGGAGAAGTAGTCGAAGATGTCGTCCTTAATCTGGAAACAGAGGCCGAGCAGACGTGCATATTCGCGCAAGGTGTCAAGGCGGTCGTCGTCGACATTCACAGCGTAGGCGCCTACTTCAACACACGACACAAACAGCGATGCCGTTTTGCGGTAGATGATTTTGTAGTAGGTTTCTTCGTTGAGGTCGTTGTGGCGAGTGTTGTAGATTTCGTCGAGTTCGCCCACCGAGAGCAGACGGCCGAGGTTGGTGATTGAGTTGACAATGCGCATATCGGCCGAGTCGATGCCTTTCAGCAGTGCGCTCGACAGGAAGTAATCGCCCACGAGCACAGCCATGTGGTTGCCCCATGCACCGTTGATGGTGGCGGCACCGCGACGGGTGAGCGTGTCGTCGACCACATCGTCGTGGATGAGCGAGGCGTTGTGGAGCAGTTCCACAGCCACAGCCCCCGAGATGGCGTTTTGGTTTATTTCGCCAAGCAGTTTGGCGCTGAGAAACACGAGGATGGGGCGTATCTGTTTGCCCTTCTTTTCGAGGTATGAGGCGATGACCCGATTCATCAAGTCGTTGGGCGACTGCAGCGCGCCGGCTATCTGTTCGTTAAGCGTGCGCAGTTCGGTTGCCAGAGAGTCTTGAATGTTCTTAAATGTGGTCATTTGCTCAATTTGTAAGTGGTGGTTACACCTTATTATGTGTTTGCATCGCTGAGTGAATGTAATAGCCTCAGCGCATATCGGGTGCAAAATTACGAAAACTCTCGATATTAATTCTCAAAATGCCAAAAAAATTCCCAAACCCCGGCGTGGGGTCGGGCTTTTTGTGGCTGAATGTGCTGAGAAATTCCACGGTTTTAGTAATTTTGCAGTTTGGAAGGGTGTAGAGAAATAGGGTGTGAACCCGTAAACGAACAACACAATAAAGAATATGGGAAAAAATAAGCTGAGAAAGTTTCGTGAAATGGAAACGCTTGACTGTGTGTTTCAATATCCGTTTGGAGTGTTGCAGCAGTCGGGGTTCCCGTTGCGTGGTCGTTGGCATGAGGAGTATTTCCACAACGACGGCCCGATTGTGTTGGAACTTGGTTGCGGTAAGGGGGAATACACCGTGGGGCTCGCCCGTCGTTACGCCGACAGCAATTTTATCGGCATCGACATCAAGGGTGCACGTATGTGGACCGGCGCCTGTCAGGCCCGCGATGAAAAGTTGACTAATGTGGCTTTTCTGCGCACCAACATCGAGCTGTTGAGTCATTTCTTTGCTCCCGGTGAGGTGAGCGAAATTTGGATTACCTTCCCCGACCCACAGATGAAGAAAGTGCGCAAACGTCTCACTTCAACCACTTTCTTGAATCTCTACCGCAAGGTGCTGAAGCCGGGCGGCATGGTGAGATTGAAAACCGACAGCCCCTTCCTTTACACCTACACTCGTTTGCTCACCGAGCTTAATGAGATTACACCCGAGATTAACACCGACGACCTTTACCACAGCGGTGTCGCCGACGATATCCTGCAGATACGCACCTTTTATGAGCAACAGTGGCTCGACCGCGGCTTGACCATCAAGTATATCGCGTTCCCCCTGGAGCACGACAAAGAGTTGCAGGAACCGCAAGACGAAATCCCGTTTGACACCTACCGCAGTTTCTCGCGCGGTGAGTTGCAAGGTTCGTAACACATAGTAATATTGATTCAGCATGGAAAGATTATATCCCCAATTGATTCTCGATGCACTGAAGAATGTGCGCTATCCGGCTTCCGGCAAAAACATTGTGGAGGCGGGGATGGTAGAGGATGATATTCGCATCGACGGCAACAAGGTTAGTTTCTCGCTTGTGTTCGACAAACCGACCGACCCGTTTATCAAGTCGTTGGTGCGTGCTGCCGAAGCGGCCATCAACACTTACATCTCGCCCGAGGTGGAGGTGCGTGGCAATGTGTCGGTGAAAACTCGCCAGGAGCCGCCCAAGCCGGTTGAAAAACCGTTGGCGCAGGTGAAAAACATTATTGGCGTAAGTTCCGGCAAAGGTGGCGTGGGGAAATCGACCGTAGCATCGAACCTGGCTGTGGCTCTCGCGCGTGAGGGCTATAAGGTGGGTTTGCTTGATGCCGATATTTTCGGTCCTTCGATGCCCAAAATGTTTGGCGTGGAGGATGCCGAACTGTATATGCACCATGTGGATGGGCGCGACAAGATTATTCCCATCGAACGCTATGGTGTGAAACTGCTTTCAATCGGGTTCCTTGTCGACAAAAACGCGCCTGTGTTGTGGCGTGGCAGCATGGCCTCGAATGCGCTGAAGCAGCTTATTTGCGATGCCGATTGGGGCGAGCTTGACTACTTCCTGATTGATATGCCTCCGGGCACAAGCGATATTCATTTGACTTTGGTGCAGACCCTGGCCATGACCGGCGTGGTGATTGTGTCAACTCCGCAACAGGTGGCGTTGGCCGATGCGCGCAAGGGTATCGCCATGTTTATGGGCGAGAAGGTGAATGTGCCCATCCTCGGTTTGGTGGAGAATATGGCATGGTTCACTCCGGCACAACACCCCGACGAACGTTACTATCTGTTTGGCAAGGAGGGTTGCGTGAATCTCGCGAAGGAACTTAATGTGCGTCTGTTGGCTCAGGTGCCTTTGGTGGCTGATGTGTGTGACGACGGTGATGCCGGCACCCCCATTGCGCTCGCCGACACTATGATGTCGTATGAGTTTATCCATTTGGCTCATGAGGTGGTTGATGCCGTTGACGAACGCAACGAAGCCTTGCCTCCCACTCAAAAGGTGAATGTGGGCAAAGCCAAATAATCGAGTCAACAAGGTTCTGAACAAAGAGCGATAAGGTTGTTGGAAATGAGCCTCGGCGAGGTTTGAAATAACGAATCACGGTGAGGTTGGGGATAAATAGATAACCATTTAAGTCTATTATAGGGATGTCGAAGATTTTAATTATCAACGGGCCTAACTTGAATTTGTTGGGAACGAGAGAGCCGGAAATCTACGGGCATGTGTCGATGGAAGACTATCTGAAGGCGCTGTCGGTTGATTACCCGGGCGTGGATATTGATTACTATCAGAGTAATCACGAAGGGGATATCATCGACCGTCTGCACGACGCAGCCGACGACTCCGAGTTGGCCGGTGTGTTGCTTAATGCCGGTGCCTACACCCACACTTCGTTGGCCATTGCCGATGCTATCCGTTCAATCAATCTTCAGGTGATTGAAATTCACATTTCAAACCCGGCTGCAAGGGCCGAGGCCATGCGCCATGTGTCGATTATCGGCCCGGCGTGTCGCGGAACCATCTCCGGTTTCGGCATGGATAGCTATCGCCTCGGCATTGAGGCTCTGTTGTAGTGAAAATGTGATTGCCGATGTGCGAGGCATTGGCCGTCGCCACCAATATAAGATATAAACGAAGAGATATGGATGCGAGTTTAGAGGAATATGTGTTGGCGCATATTGACCGGGAGCCGGAGATGTTGCGCACTCTCAGCCGTGATGTGAATTTGCGGTTGCTCTATCCTCGCATGTGCTCCGGTCATCTGCAGGGCCGACTGCTGAAGATGCTCACCGCCATGATTGCCCCGAATCGTGTGCTCGAGATTGGTACTTATGCCGGATATTCGGCGTTGTGCATGGCCGAGGCGTTGACCGGGGATGCCTGCATTGACACTGTGGAAATCGACGATGAGATGGAGGATTTCATTCGTGGTCGATTTGCCGCTTCGGAGCATGGCCACCGCATAACGTTGCATATCGGCGACATTGCTCAGGTGGCTGCAACGCTCACCCCCGGTTACGATATGGCGTTTGTCGATGGCAACAAACGCACATATATCGAAACTTTCGAGTTGGTGAAGTCGCTGATGCGTCCGGGTGGTTTTGTGCTGGCCGACAATACTTTGTGGGACGGTAAGGTGGTGAACCCTACTGAGAACCACGACCCGCAAACGCGTGGCATCTGTGCCTTTAACGACTATGTGGCAGCCGACCCAACGCTCGAAAAAGTTATCTTGCCGTTGCGCGACGGGCTGACCTTAATACGTATAAAAAGCTTATAATGGAGATGAATATGCAATGTGGCCGACGCATGGCGGTTGTCGGAATGTTTGACGGTGTGCATGTCGGGCATAGGGCTATGTTGTCATCTCTGTGCCGTGAGGCGGCAGAGCGGTCGCTCCGACCTGTTGTGTTCACCTTTGAGAATCATCCGCTTGCGCTGATAGCTCCAGCGAGGACTCCGAAATTGTTGACGGAGTGTGGCGACAAGGTGGCTCTGCTGCAGCAGATTGTTGATGATGTGGTGGTGTTGCCGTTCAACGAGCAGTTGCGCAACACTTCGGCCGCCGATTTCCTGTTGATGCTTCACCGTGATTATCGAGTGGATGCCATGATGTTGGGGTTCAATAACCGTTTCGGGCATGATGCGCCACACGACTTTGCCGCCTATCAGGCGCTGGGACGTGAATGTGGTGTGGAGATTGTGCAGGCTGAGGAGTATCGTTGCGATGCCGGAGCGGTTAGTTCGTCGGAAGTGCGACGTTGTGTGGCTGCCGGCGATGTGGCCACTGCAGCCCGATTGCTTGGCCGCCCGTTTTCGCTTGTCGGTGCTGTGGGCAAAGGGCAACAAATTGGCCGCACCATCAATTTCCCTACTGCCAACATTATCCCCAACCCAGAAATTCTTCTCCCGGCCGAGGGCGTGTATGTGGCTAATGTGTCCACTGAGAGCGCTGAGACCTCTGTGAGTGCTGCAACTTTGGGGACCGGGAGTTCTGAGAGTACTGGGAGTACTGAGAGTTCTGAGACAACCAAGACAACTGAGAGCACTGCAACCCGAAGAACTGAGAGTGCCGGGAGGTCCGTGAGTGCTGAGCACCGGGCGATTGTGAATATCGGGCATCGACCTACCGTTGAGGGGGGCAAAGATGCCCCTCTGACCATTGAGGCGCACATCTTGGATTATTCCGGCGACCTTTACGGCGCCCGTTTGCGCCTGTCGTTCCTTGCCCGTTTGCGCTCCGAACGTAAATTTGATTCGCTTGAAGCCCTCCGCACCCAAATCGAGGCCGACCGCCTCGCCGCCAT
>CAZDIC010000095.1:0-2356 GCA_964505395.1 uncultured Alistipes sp.
TCATATCAACAGTTGTTGTGGCAGCATCTTCGGTAGCAGCGTTGTAGTAGTGATAAACTGTTTCACCGTCCACAACTTTTTCAACCATATTGTAGCGGTCGCTGAGATAGCTTTCGAGCGCTTTAACGGGATTTGACTCACTGTAGATATATTGGAAAGATGTGCTTACCAATGCTTCATTTTCAAAGTTGAAGACATATTCAGTGATAGGCTCTTCTTCGCCTGTCATGTACCACATTTTGGTGCGATCGATATAAATCACGCAATAGATTTCACCGAGGTCTTCAGCCAAATCGTCGAGCGAAGTACCCCATTCGATAAAGGGATCAATTGCATTGTTTTCAGAAGAAACAACGAAACGATATGTACGAGCGCTGTTCTTCACGAGGCATGTACCAACGTGCTCAGCTCTGAAGCCATAGCTACCTGTTACGAGGGTCAAGTTATCAACTACCTCACCAACAAAAACATCATCGGTTGCATAGCCACTGTCAGCAAACGAGAATTGTTCACCAACGGTCAGTGTTTGTTCAATCACACCATCACGATTGTCAATATCAGGTTCAGCATTATTACATGCGGTGAATCCAAATCCGGCAGTCAAGATTGCAGATGCCAAGAAGGCCTTAGTTGTAAATTTCATACCTATTAAACGTTAATATATTTCTTTCAATTCTATTTCAGATTCTAATCCGTGCCCGCTTACGAGCAGAATACGTCACAAAGGTACACATTTTTCAGCAAAATGCAAGACTTTTCGATGTTTTCCGCGCTTTTTTTCAAAGAATCCACCTTATTCCCGACATTCGCCACCCATAGCAGGCATTAATGGCACCAACTGCGTCAACACTCCACGACGACATTGCAAAACGCCGAAACGAGCATGTACACCACCGATAGAGTTTGCTCATCTTTGAAGTTTTTAGTAATTTTGTGACCGAAATTTTTGCAATGCTAACAACAAAGATATCATCAAAATACATCTTATCTGCGTTTGTTACCTCAATTTTATGTTCACAGACGCCTTTGGCAAAAGCTACAACTGTGACAGGTGAGGTAGCAGATACTCTGTTACAATTACCCGCCATATCGGTCACAGCCATCAAGGGTGGCGCCACTGCAAAACGCACCGAATCGGCAACACAGCTATCACGAGCTGAAATCGAGCAGTTTAACATTGTCAACATAAAGCAAGCCGGAGAAATTGCGCCCAATTTCTACATGCCGCAATACGGCTCGCGAATGACCTCCTCGATTTACGTGCGCGGACTTGGTACACGTATCGACCAACCGGTCATGGGGTTGAATATCGACAATGTACCCATATTCAACAAAGATAACTTTGATTTTGATTTAGCCGACATCGAACGCATTGAGATTTTGCGTGGCCCGCAAAACATTCTCTACGGACGCAACACAATGGGTGGGCTGATTAACATCCACACCCTATCACCATTCTCGTTTGAAGGAATCAGGCTATCAGGCGAATACAGCTCAAAAAACAGCTACCGCGCATCGGCCGGCATTTACAAACGTGTGAGCACACCTGTCGGAATGGCGTTGAACCTTTACACCACCGGGACCGACGGATATTGGCGCAACACCTACAACAATTCAAAAACCGGACAAGAACGTCAATGGAGTGCACGATGGAAAACCACTTGGCGTCCAACATCAAACTGGATTGCTGAAAACACTGCATCATTCTCTCACTCAACGCAACACGGCTACCCATACCAATCGGTTACATCCGGATTAATCAACTATAACGATACCTGTTTCTACAAACGCGTATCGTTTACCGACGGCATCACCGCACACGGTAAAATAGGGAAAGTTGACCTATCGGCCATCGGCAGTTTCCAGTACATCAACGACAACATGACAATCGACCAGGATTTCCTGCCGCTCGATTACTTCACACTTACACAGAAACGTCATGAATGGGCATTTACGCTCGACCTGGTAGCCAAAGGCTCGGCAGGAGCTCACTATAAGTGGCTTGTGGGAGCATTTAGTTTCATCCGACGCTCCGACATGAATGCCCCGGTAACCTTCTACGATTACGGCCTCTCGCAACTGATTGAGAACAATGCCAACAGCATGAACCCATATTATCCCATCATTTGGGACTCACGCACACTTGCGCTCGGCTCAACATTTGTAATGCCGGCCAAAGGAGTGTCGCTCTATCACCGCAGCACAGCCACACTCGGCAATTTCGACATTGAAGCGGGACTTCGTTGGGACGTTGAGCGCACTGCTATCGACTTCCACAGCTACTCAACGTCGTCATACACGGTGTGGGACGCAAACAACGAAACCCTCACCCCCACCAAGCCATTCTCTCACACCG
>CAZDIC010000095.1:2456-6163 GCA_964505395.1 uncultured Alistipes sp.
GTGTGGGACGCAAACAACGAAACCCTCACCCCCACCAAGCCATTCTCTCACACCGACATTGTGATAGATGACCGTGGGTCGTTACATCACACTTACTCGCAGATACTACCACGCGTATCGATTAACTACCGACTACCCAACACATTGGGCAACCTGTACGCATCGGTTACAAAAGGCTATAAATCAGGCGGATTCAACACCCAGATGTTCAGCGATGTGTTGCAACAACGCATCATGGGCAAAATGGGATTGGCCGAACGATATAGCATTGATGACATCATCAGCTATAAACCGGAAAAGACCTGGAACTATGAAGTTGGCACACATCTTGACCTGCTCGACAACAAGCTTTCGGTTGACGGAGCACTATTCTGGATTGAGTGTCGCGACCAACAGCTCACAATGTTCCCTGAAGGAAGCATCACAGGCCGTGTAATGGCCAATGCCGGGAAAACCCGTTCACGCGGTGTGGAGCTTTCGGCATCATGGAAATTGCCCCTTGGTTTCGGAGTGAGAGCTTCCTACGGCCTCACCGATGCCAAGTTCACCGACTTCACCAACGGCAAAACAAACTACGCCGGCAATTATGTGCCTTACGCGCCACTGAACACCATTTTTGTTGGCGGTGTTTACTCCACAAAACTCCGCGACTCATTTATTGACCACATCCATGCCGACATCAACCTACGAGGCGTGGGAAAGATATACTGGGATGAGGCCAACACCCTCACAGAGCCGCTATATATGTTGCTTGATGCTTCCGTTCGTGCCGACCACGGTGACCTATCTGCCGAGCTGTGGGCCAACAACATAACAGGCAAGCAATATTCAACATTTTATTTCGTTTCTATAGGAAACGCGTTTCTCCAACGTGGCAACGGATTCTCAATCGGCGTAACACTTCGCTACGCTCTTTCGTTTCACTAACACGCCACACGGCAAACGCTTGTAACAATCGAATTTATCTTTTCATATTTATTACTACAATGGCAAAAAATCTTCGCACTTTTTCAATCTTGGCATCTGTGGCAGCGTTGTCACTCTCGTTTAGCGCTTGCAACTCACTCTCAACCGGTGAGTTGGAAATCAGCGAGAAGAATGTCACACTCACAGTTGATAAAGAAGGTACATTTACAGCAGTGGCACCTGTTGGCAACACTACCGACAGCGATTGGAGCATATACCAAGGTGCAGCATATACCTTGCTGTTTAACTTCACCACCAACACCTGCGAAATTGCCGTAGAAAATCTGAAATACGACAGCAATGTAGCAGCCGTAAGTTTCACACTCTCAAGCATTCCCCTAAGTTCGGAATCAAACAGCACAGTTAGAGGTGTGAACTATACCGGCCCGATGGCATTCAGCGATGCAGATGGTGCCACACACACCATCAAAAACATTCGTCTTTACTGCCTGCGCGACCAAAGCCGTGTGTTTAGCGACGAAACCACAGCTACACCGACCTTCCAACTGTCGTTCACCCTCGACGACACATACAAACTGCGAGCAATGCAATATGAGGATGTGTTCTTTGGCACAACCACTTCAACCAACATAAACAACACCGAAGAGGTAGCGGAAGGCACCACAGCACAATACAAGGTATCGTTTAACATGCTCAGTTCAAGCAACGATTTCGTTAGCGCAAACCGCACACTGGACCTCACCATTGCCAACCCGAGGTTTATTCCGGCAATGCCGAGCACCATTAAGAGCATGGTGTTCCCCAACATCCCCTTCAAGTTCACCGACAACGGTTTCACCTTCGATCTCGATGCGCTTACGCCCGAAATCGCAAACACACCTTACCCCGCATTCCCCATCCGAGATCTCGCCGGAGAGGTGGTGTCGGAGAAGACCTTTACACTCGACTTCAAATGCCTCAGCACCAATGTAAAAGTTGGCTCATGGAGCGTTAATGTTGACGCTACCCCCTATCCTCTTCAATAACACACAGAAACAATCAATATGAACGATTACAAAGAACTTCGTCTTGAATTCCATCGCACAAACAGCGAAATGGAGATGGAAACAGCCACCGATGTAATGGCAGCTCTGCTCGCCGATATCGGCTTCGAAAGTTTCTCAGCCGATGAAAACGGTCTGACAGCATTTATCAAATGTGAACTGTTTAACACTGACGAACTTAACGACACCATTGCGCAGTTCCCGTTTGAAGGCTTCGAAATCACGCAGTCGGCCAAGACCATTGAAGGTCAAGACTGGAACAGCGAGTGGGAGAAGCACTACTTCCAGCCGATTGTAGTCGACAATAAATGTGTGATACACAGTTCTTTTCACAAAGACTTTCCTCAATGTGACTACGATATAGTAATCGACCCGAAGATGGCATTCGGCACAGGCCACCATGCCACTACATCGCTCATCATCGCACGTCTGCTCGATATTGACTTGACGGGCAAAGCAGTGATTGACATGGGTACGGGCACCGGCATTTTGGCCATTTTAGCCGCTATGCGCGGGGCCACACCGGTTACAGCAATTGAGATTGACCCGGCAGCCGAGGTAAACGCACGCGAAAATGTGGTTACCAACGGTCACCCCGAAATCGACGTTCGTTTAGGTGATGCCGCGCTGCTCAACGGCCTCACATCCGACATCTTCATTGCCAATATCAACCGCAACATCATCACCAACGACATTGCCGCATACGCTGCAACACTTCGCTCGGGTGGCACAATGTTGCTCAGCGGCTTCTACGAGGCGGATATTCCGGTAATTATGGAGGTTGCAGCCCCGCTCGGCCTGACAGAAAAACGACACACCGTTAAGGGTGACAACTGGACATGCCTTGAGCTCACCAAAGCCTAACTAATTCAGATTAAAATAATGACAAGCCTACGCTCTTTTACCATACGGATAGCAACTACAGTGGTGTGCATGGTGGCCGGTATGACCTGCGCCATGCACGCACAAACATCTGCAACCGATTCACTTGTAACCACAACAGCGCAACAGCCTCACTACAGCCCGTTTACCGAGCATTTCTCGTGGGGAGTTGACATTGTCAGCGGTGTTGACCTCACAGCTCACGACATGACAATGTTGGAGCTGTCAGCCTCAGCCGGATACAAAAACAGTTTTATCAGATTTGCAGGTGTGGGGGCTTCCATCCTTTCCATGATGAACAACTCTTCGCGATGTTATCCGGTCTACGCGATGCTACGCACATCATTCTCAAAGACACATCAGCTGTGTTTTTTGGAGTTAAAGGCCGGTGTGGCATTCAGTTCAATTCTTGACTATGGTAACACCACCAATGTGTATGGCTCGGTTGGCTTGGGCGTAACCCTTGCTCACTCTCGCAGATTTTCATCACACGTGCTTCTGCGTGGCGTTGTAATTCCGCTAAAATCGGCCAATAGCCTATCAAAGCCAGATTACGACCTCTACTATGCATCTATCGGACTTGGTTGTGCGTTCTAACCAACGCAACGGCCGAATCTAATCGGGAGCCTTTTATTCACAAGGAGATGGGATGTAATGGTGATGTGCCTTACATTCGTGAAGGGTGTGATCCACAATAAGGTGACGCGTAGCCATCTGAGATATAACACTCATTTCATGACTTACCAACAGTACAGTGGTGTGAGGAGCTATTTCAGCTAATATTCGGTATATATGTTCCTCAAAATGCTTATCCAGGTAGCTTAACGGCTCGTCAAGCACCAAAACATCGGGATT
>CAZDIC010000096.1:0-6161 GCA_964505395.1 uncultured Alistipes sp.
GATTGAGGATGATTAAATCGGGCTGAAAATAGCGAAACAAAAGCGATGAAATTCAGCTAATTTGCGTATCTTTGCAAGATATAAAGACACTAATCAGTAATGACACTTTCAATGACCGGATTCGGCAACGAGCTTGTCGAATGTCAAAACAAAAAAATCACAGTCGAAATCAAATCGCTCAATAGTAAGCAACTTGATTTGTCGAGCCGTGTCCCTGTGGGCTACAAATCGTTGGAGCTTGACATGCGCTCAATTATCGCCTCACGCTTGGAGCGAGGCAAAGTAGAATTCAGCCTATACGTTGAAAACACCTCGGCAGAAGCAGCCGTGCAACTTAACTTAAACGCGTTGCAATGCTATAAGAAACAGATTGAGGAAGCATCGGCAGTGATGGGCATCCCGGTGCCCACCGACTGGTACCCCATATTCATGCGTTTCCCCGACGCCGTGCGCAGCGAAATCGCCGCCGAAGTGAGCGAGGAGGAACGTGCCGCAGTTATGAAAGCTGTGGAAACCGCTATTGACCGTCTGATAGAATATCGCGCTGCAGAAGGTAAGAAACTTGAGGACTTCTTTGTGTCGCGCATCAATAAGATTTCAGACCTTTTGGCCGAGGTGCCCCGCTATGAGCAGGAGCGACTTGCGAAGATTCGTGGCCGCATTGAGGATGGCTTGAACTCGCTGCCGAAAGTTGACTACGACAAAGGCCGCCTGGAACAGGAGATGATTTTCTACATTGAGAAACTTGATATCAACGAGGAAAAGCAGCGCCTGCGTCAACACCTCGATTACTTCATGGAAACCCTCCACGCCGGTGGCAGCCAGGGTAAAAAACTCGGTTTCATCTCACAGGAGATGGGACGCGAAATCAACACCATGGGGTCAAAGAGCAACCACGCCGAGATGCAAATTCTCGTGGTAAAAATGAAGGATGAACTTGAGCAAATCAAAGAACAAGTGCTCAACGTGTTATAACGCTATGAAGAAAGGCAAACTCATAATAATATCAGCCCCCTCGGGGTGTGGCAAATCAACCATTATAGGCGACATCATGGACCGCGGTGCACTCGACCTGCAGTTCTCGGTGTCGGCAACAAACCGCAAACCTCGTCCCGGCGAAGTTGACGGCGTGAACTACCACTTTCTGAGCGATGAGCAGTTTAAATCGCTCATCGCCGAAGGCGCCTTTGTGGAATATGAGCAAGTGTATCCCGGAAGATACTACGGCACCTTGCGCAGCGAAATCCAGCAACGCGTGGCCGACGGTCACAATGTGATTCTCGACATTGATGTCAAAGGCGGTGTAAACGTCAAGCAGCAATTCGGTGATGAGGCAATCAGCATCTTCATTGCCCCGCCCAGTGTGGCAACATTGCGCGAACGCTTGGTGGCTCGCGGCTCGGAAAACATTGATGAAATAAATCAACGTGTGAGCCGTGCCGAATATGAGCTGACCTTCCGCACCGAATATGACCGAGTGGTGGTGAACGACCAACTCGCCAAGGCCATTAGCGATGTGGAAGCAATTATGACCGAGTTTATCAACGCATAACGCCACAAGCGGAGCAACCGAAGTAACTGCGACAACGAAAATGGGAACTGACAACACGCTGACAGTAGGCATTTTTGGGGGGTCGTTTAACCCGGTGCACAATGGTCACACCGCATTGGCTCACGCCCTTGTGGAGCGGAATATTGTTGACCAAGTGTGGCTGACACTCTCCCCGCTCAACCCCATCAAGGCCCATCCGGAAGAGCTTGTCGACGATGCTCACCGTCTCGCCATGTTGCACCTCGCCACCGACGATATTGACGGGCTTGAAGTGTGTGACATTGAGCTAAGTATGCCACGTCCATCCTACACCATCAACACCATGCGTGCGCTCACCGAGCGCTACCCCGACATCAACTTCCGAATAATTATCGGGGCGGACAACATGCTGGTGTTCGACCGTTGGAAAGATTCGGCAACACTGCTTGAACGCTACCGTCCGATAGTGTATCCACGTCCCGGCTATCAATGCAACGATGCCATTGAAGGGTTGCCCACGTTCCCTATGTCAAGCACCGAGATAAGGCAATTAATCACCGCCAACGGTGATGTCAACAAATTGCTGCATCCGGCAGTTATTGACTATATAAAAACGCATAACTTATACACCACGAAAATCGGAGCAAAATAAAACGATATGGACACAACACTCAACACCAATTCCATCGCTTTCATCGGGCTATGCAATGAATATTGCGTAGCTGTGGAGCAAGCGCGTGAAACCGATCGCGATGAGTTTATCTCAAACATGCTACGACTGTTGCCGCGCATCTACATCGCCGCCAGCGACCTTGCCGTACCCCCCTTCCACGATGATGAAGCATATCTCGACAACGCTCTCGATGAAGACTACTACGACGCCCTGCGCCGCAACATGGAAGCCCTAATCGGCGAGGAGGACACATACTTGGAAGTGTTTGAAGAGGATATGAAATACTCCGACACCCCGGTAGCCGCCAGCATTTCGGAGGGATTGGCCGACATTTTCCAAGTGTTATTCAACTTTATCAGCACCATTCGCGACACCAACGATGAAACCGTGTCGCTCGCACTGCTCAGCGTGCGCGACGATTTCCGTGCTTACTGGAGCGCGACCCTCTGCAACATTCTCCGTGCCTTGAACCACATTAAAATGACTGCAGAATAAGCACGCAACAGTTCACAGTCACTATCACACCACTAACCTAAATCACCACAATGACAACCGACCCACGCCAACGCATTCTTGAACTACGTCAAGAACTGAATCGCCATAACCACAACTATTATGTGTTGAACTCGCCCGAAATCTCCGACTACGACTTCGATATGCTCCTTAAAGAGCTCGAAGCGTTGGAAAAGGAATATCCCGACATGGCCGACCCACTATCGCCCACACAGCGCGTGGGAAGCGACCTGGCAACCGGATTCGAGCAGGTGGCTCACATCCACCCGATGCTCTCGTTGGGCAACACCTACTCAATCAGCGAAGTAGATGAATGGTTTGCACGTGTGCGAACCGGCCTGGGGGGTGAAGCATTCTCAATTGTGGGTGAGATGAAATTCGACGGCACATCCATCTCGCTTATCTACGAGCATGGCCGTTTGGTTAGAGCCGTGACTCGCGGCGACGGTGAACATGGCGACGTGGTGACCGACAATGTGAAAACCATCAAGAGCATTCCGCTGCAATTGCAAGGGAGCGGATGGCCTGAGTCGTTTGAAATCCGCGGTGAAATTCTCATGCCGTGGGAGGCATTTGAACGTCTTAACCAAGAACGCGCCTACAACGAAGAATCGCTCTTTGCCAATCCTCGCAATGCCGCATCGGGCACACTGAAAACCCTTAACTCAAAGGAGGTGGCTCGTCGCGGTTTGGATGCATATTTCTACTATCTTCTTGGCGAAAACCTGCCTTGCGACAACCATTACGACAATATGATGGCGGCGCGCAGTTGGGGGTTCAAGGTTTCAGACATCATGACTGAGATGCACACCATTGAGGAGGTGGAAAACTTTATCAGCCATTGGGATACAGCACGCCGCGAACTGCCGGTAGCTACCGACGGTTTGGTATTTAAAGTAAACTCTCTGCGCCAGCAGCTCAATCTCGGCTACACAGCCAAATCGCCGCGTTGGGCCATTGCCTACAAGTTCCAAGCCGAACGAGCACTGACGAAGTTGAAATACATATCTTATGAGGTAGGGCGCATGGGGGTTATTACCCCGGTGGCCAATCTCGAGCCGGTGTTACTGTCGGGCACCATCGTGAAACGTGCATCGCTCCACAACGAGGACATTGTAAAGGGTCTTGACATACACGACGGTGATATGCTCTATGTGGAGAAGGGTGGCGAAATCATCCCCAAAATCACCGGCGTTGACGTGGAGCAACGTGAGGCGGGGGCCGAACCGGTGAAATTTGTGTCTCACTGCCCGGCATGCGGTGCAGCTTTGGTGCGCGTTGAGGGGGAAGCTGCATGGCAGTGCCCCAACAAATATCTCTGCCCGCCACAGATTGCCGGACGTATTGAGCACTTTGTTGGCCGCAAGATGATGAATATTGATGGGATTGGGGAGGAAACGGCGGTGCAACTGTGCACACTCGGATTGGCCAACAACATTGCAGACCTCTATGATCTCACCATCGACGACCTGATGAAACTCGACGGCTTCGGCCCACGCAGTGCCGAACGCATCATCGACGGGCTTGCGGCATCGCGCGAAGTGAGCTATGACCGTGTGATTTATGCGCTCTCAATCCCGTTCGTGGGCGACACTGTGGCCAAGAAAGTGGCCAAAGCATTCCCCAATATTGATGCACTAATGGCTGCTTCAGTGGCACAATTGGCTGCAGTGAAGGATATCGGCCCACGCATCGCAGAAAGTATTGTAGAATTTTTCTCGGTTGATTTTAACCGCAAGGTGGTGGAACGTCTGCGCGCTGCCGGGCTGCAAATGAGCCTGCCGGAAACCTCGGTGGAATTGCAATCAAACGCATTGGAGGGAAAAACGTTCGTAATCAGCGGCACATTCAGCCACCATTCACGCGAAGAATACAAAGACCTCATTGAGAAAAACGGTGGTAAAAACGTAGGCTCTATCTCAAAGAAAACCGACTATATCCTCGCCGGCGAAAACATGGGCCCCTCAAAGCGCGAAAAGGCTGCGGCACTCAACATTCCACTTCTCTCAGAAGATGAATTTCTCGCTATGCTTCCTTAGCCGTTGCGCGAAGGGAACAAGCGATTTATGAGGATGGCAATTGAGCCATCGCCGGTGACGTTGCAAGCGGTGCCGAATGAATCCATAGATATATAAAGCGCTATCATCAGCGCGCAATCGGCCTCGGTGAACCCGAGCATCGACGTGAACAGTCCGAGAGCAGCCATCACCGCTCCTCCCGGCACGCCCGGTGCAGCAATAATGGTAATGCCGAGCATGGCGATAAATCCGGCAAACATGGCGAAGTCGTAAGGCATTCCGTGGGCTATCATCAGCGCCAACGCACACGCCACAAGCTTGAGCGTGCTCCCCGACATGTGAATTGTGGCACACAACGGCACGGTAAATCCGGCAACATCGCGATTTACACCCATCGCCACCGTGCGCTCAAGTGTAACAGGAATGGTTGCAGCCGACGATTGAGTGCCGAGGGCGGTGAAATAGGCCGGCATCATGGTGGCCAACAGTCGCAACGGATTGCGCGAACCGGGCGAAAATGGGGCTGCTACACAATACTGAAACAGCAACACAAAGATGTGAAGGGCAAAAATCACCGCAATGATTTTAATGAACGTAGCAAGAATTGAACCGACCTCACCGCTGACAGTCATCGTCAGAAATATACCGAAAATGTAAACTGGCAACAGCGGTATGATAACTCGCGCTATCACCAGATTGATAATTTTGCGAAACTCATCGAGCACGGTTTTAATGGTGACAGCGTGAGTGAAAGCCACGCCCAAGCCAACAAGAAAACTTGCCACAAGCGCAGTCATAACAGTCATCACCGCAGGCATCTCAATGGTGAAATACGGATCAACCGACACGCCTCCCTGCGAAGCCGTGGCAGCATAGCCACTCGGGGAAATCAGCTGTGGAAATAGCCAATTGCCCGTGAAATATGACAAGAAACCGGCAAAAAGCGTGAAACCATAGGCTAACAACGCTGTAGCCACCAACATCTTGCCGGCACGTTGGCCTATATCGGCAATGGCCGGAGCCACGAATCCGAGGATTATCAGCGGGATGCAGAACCCGAGGAACTGGCTGAAAATGGCGTTAAATGTAGCCATCACTCGAGCGCCCCACAGTGGGCAAACCCATCCGCACGCCACACCCAAGGCAATAGCAATCAAAATCCGTGGCAACAGTCCTATCCGCTGCCACCGGCCCTTCCGCCTCGGTTCCTCGCTCCGAGCGCCGCCTTCCCCGGCTCCATGTGTTACTCCTCCATTCTCAGTGCCATGCATATCAGTTCAATTTTTGATTATGCGGCATTATCGCACACAAAATGCCACAATTTCTGCGGCAAATATAAGCACAAAATGCCGCATCGCCAAATTTTCTTTCGAATATCCGATTACGCTAAATGCAGACACGAGAGCACCGGATTAGGAGCAAATGC
>CAZDIC010000097.1:0-6069 GCA_964505395.1 uncultured Alistipes sp.
AGGCAGAGGCGTTCAACCTCGGCCTCGAATGTGTCGCGGTTGATGGCACGGTTTCTGACAGCGGTGCGATAGTTGTAGATTGTTTGGGGCGAGTAGAACAGGAGAGTTGCAATCTTGGAACTATCTTTGATGCCCATTCTCACCAAGGCAAAAATGCGCAATTCGGTGTTTAGTTGTTCATTGGGCTTGAGCACAATCTTTTCGCCGGGGCGCAGCAGTTTGTTAAACTCCTCCACAAAGTCGGGAAAAACATGCAGAAATGCCTTGTCGAAATTAAAGAATAATTCTCTGCTCTCGGCCTCACTGCTACGCGCCGGGGCCGGCTTTAACAGGTCGTCGTGACGACGGGCTTTTACCTTTGCTTTTACTGTCGACCGATATTTGTTGAACTTGTCGATATATGTGGCGCAGAGGTCCATGAATAGGTACACGTAGCGTTCGCGCATGGCATTGGTATCAACCAATCGCACATTCATCTCCTCGAGTTTGGTGTTTGCTTCGGCAATGGCCCTGATGTGTCGGCGGTCGGCAGTCCACTTCTTATAGAGCAGAATAACATCAGCCACCAATGCCACGCACAGCACAATGATAACCCATAGCGCGATGTTCATTGTCTCGTTGCGCTGTTCTATTTTTTGCTGATACGACACGATGATGTCGGGGAATTTCCCGGCAATCTCGATAAGTCGGAGGCGATTGTTATAGAAATAAGCATCCTCGAGCGAATAGAGCAGATAACGGTTGGCACGCTCTATATCATTGCGATTTTTGTTGATGAAAAGGGCAAGTTGCTGCAAGGCAAGATTCTCCTTTAGCGGTGTCACCTGGTCGGAGATGGCGGCTTTGAGCAGATACTCCTCATAGTGCTCCAAATCTTTCAGGTTCTCGAAAATCATAGCCATAGCGTAGGCCGTTTGGGCATACAGGCGCGTGTTTACGGGCGTGCCACGCAACACCTCCTCATATAGCGGCAATGCCTCGTTGTATTGATGCAGTCGCAGATGACGTTCCGCCACCACATACTTTTTTTGTAGTGTCCCCTCGGGCAACACCGAGATGAGAGAGTCAAGATATAGAACCTGTTTTTTGCGGAACTGAGGCGTGAATGTTGCGTTGTCGGAGTACTCGGCCCATGCACCGTAAATCCATTCCCGTGCCTTGAAGTATTCGGCTTTCAATGAATCGGTCAACGCCGAACTATTAATCTCGTCGAGCAGTTCATCGGCGTGACTGAAATATCCGGTAGTGGCAAATGCCAGTGATTTGTGAATCTGTGCAGCAGCAACGCGGTCGGGGTTCCCGGTAGCGGTGGCTACCGTCATTTCGCGATTTACGCAGTTTATGACCGAGTCGGCTTTATAGGTCAAAAATTCATTGAACAGCAGTTCATACAAGTCCAATCTCCGGTCAACATTTGCAGTGTGTTGCAGCACCAGCGACAGGCTGTCGATGCGTTGCTCTTTGGCATGGAGATATTTTTGACGGCAATTGAGTTCGTGTTCAAGTTGTGTGGTCAATGATTTGATATTGCCGGCGTAAAGGTTCGGAATGGCCAACAACAGCATCATCAACGGAAGTAGAAGATGGCTCATATAGCTAATTTTTTGCAAAGATAACAGCATCTGTTCATTTATACAAATCTACTTTGGCGGTTATCAACAACATTATAACCGATTGATACACAATGTGGAGTGAATTCGGGTACCATAAGTCAATCTACCTAGTTACTACAGGCAGGCACAAGATGTGATTTGTACGCCTAAATTTGCAGAAAAACTTTTGTATCGTGAAATATTATATCCGCCAAACAATCTCAGCATTACTTTTGTTGACGCCCGCATTATTTGTCGGAGCGCAGACAAAGGAAACCTCCGACACCATATCAGTCGCCAAGACTTCAAAAGGGGAGGAAAGGAATGTGATGCTCAATGCATCAGATGCCACCAAGCCACGTGAAATTCAGATAGGATTACCATCTGAGGATGTCACAGTGTATGAAAACGGACTTCCGGCAGTTTACTCTACGGCAGTGCACCAATTGGCCCGTCATTGGCGCAGCGATGCCAGCCTTGGCAGCGTTGGCTTGTTGACGCCCATGGAGTCGGCTATCAAGACCGGCAACATTGCCTATTCGGTTGACTGCTATTCAAATCTCGGCCAAAAAGAATTTAAAGGGGTGGTTAACTATCACACCAACCTGTTCGGGTGGCAAAACGTTGACATGAATGTCTCGGGTGGTATCGGCAACAATTGGCTTTACACCGCCGGCATTTACCAGAACTTCGACCCGGGTAGCTTCGACCCCAAATTCACCAACTACAGCGACCGCACTCAAATCTATCATGCCGGCCTCACCCGCCTGCTCGGCAAGGGTAAGATTTCGCTTCTCTACAAGTTTGCCAAGAGCAGTGCGTTGGGCTCAATGGTTAACTCGGCTCCGTTTGTTTATGTCGGCGACGGCAGTGTGAAGGAGGTTCCCAACTTCTCGCTGGGCACAACCTCATATGCACCTTCAACCGGCACGTTCTCTTACATGGACATCATGGATGGCAAAATCAAGACCGGCCAATGGGGCGATTTCGTTGAGAACCGTTCCCACGAAGTGGCGGTGCTCTTTGACTACAAGTTATCCGACAAAACAAAGCTTGACCTGAACGCGAAATATATGACTGCACCGAAGGCAAACTATGTTGACTTCGGCGGCAGCACCATCTTCACCGCTACGGCAGCTGACAATCTGTTTGAGGAGGGCTCGGAGACCCCCTACACCGGCTTGGCTGAAGGCCGCCGCACATGGCTCCACTTTGGCAAGGTTAAAAACGCGCTGCTCACTTCGGAACTCACATCGCAGCTCGCCGACAACAACCAATTGCGTGTAGGCTTGAATGAATGGTTTTATCACCTTGACTACCACTCATCCTCATTCCAGTGGACCGGCACCGTTGCGGAATATCCAACCGTGTTGACTCGTAAATATGACGATGGCACATCCGACCAATTCAGAGGCTTTAATGAGCTGAGCCCGGAGTACACCAAAGGCTACGAGAATAAGTTGGCGGTGTATGTTACCGACAATTGGCAGGTAACGCCAAAGTTTAACCTCTACTTCGGTGGCCGCTTGGAATACTATCGTATGTCGGCCGACCAAATTCCCTACAGCCGTTATGCCGGTTTCCATATCGGCGACACGCACACTTACACCGATGCCAACGGTGTTAGTTCAACCGTGGTTATTGCGCCTCAAAGGGTGACCAAGAATAAACTTAACTACGCTGCAACAGTCCAAGGTTTGTATCAAATTGATAATCATTTTGGAATCACAGCCGATGCCACGGTTGCAACCCGCTTCCCGCGCATTAACGAATATGCCGGAACAGGCCCGACCGAAGAGCAGTATAAGCGTGTGACAATCCCCCTGATTCGCGGTGGCTTCACCTATCGCAACAATTGGATGGATTTGACCTCCATGGTGACCTACATCTCAAAGTCGAACAACATTGACCAACAGAATGTGACCAAGCCGGGCACCACACAGTCAAAAACAACATTGCTCATCTATGGCATCAAAACCATCGGGTGGACAACCTCGGCCGAGATGCACCCCTTTAAACGGTTTAACCTTCACTTGCTTTTCACATATCAAAAGCCGACCTACAACAATTACTTCATCAAATCTCCGTTTGAAGGAGTAGACGACCTTGATGCAAACGGCAATATCGTGAAGGAGATACCTCAAGTGTTGGCCGAAATCGACCCGAGCTATAACATCACCGACAAAGTGCGTGTGTGGCTATCGTTTCGCTACTTCGGCAAGACCTATGCCAACTTGACAAATGCTCTGTACTTCAACGGCCGTTGGGAAACCTTCGGCGGCGTTACATGGGATGTCAACAAGCATCTCACCATTGGCACCACAGTGGTCAACTTCCTCAATCAGAAGGGTGCATCGGGCACTATCAACGGTGCCGAACTGCTGTCGAAGGCCAACGCCGATCAATACAAAAATTATTACATGAGTGGCAACTATTTGCGCCCGTTTACCATCGAGTTTAGTGCCACTCTGCGTCTATAACATTGATTTAAACCAACCTCCAAACTTAATAACATAATCATGAGGACCCTAACCCCAGTAATCGTAGCTGCGGCAATCGCTTCGATGCCGGCTATGGCAAATGATAATGCAGGGAAGATTATTCGCATATCAACCGATCACACCGACCTGGTGCTGACCGTTGCGCCGAATGGTCGCTTGTATCAAACATATCTTGGCGAAAAGTTTTTGAATGAAAGCGACCTGTCGAATCTCGGTTGGTCGCAGTATGCCGCTTCCGACGGCTCGGTAACAACTCGCGGTTGGGAGGTTTACTCCACCTCGGGCAACGAGGAGTATTTTGAGCCGGCACTCGGTGTGACTCATGCCGACGGCAATACAACCACATATCTCTATTACGTAGACTCATCGACAAGCTCTGTGGATGGTGGCACGTTGACTCGCATCAACTTGCGCGACGACAAATATCCGTTTGATGTTGTGCTTAACTATGTGGCATATCCCAAGGAGGATGTTATCAAAACATGGAGCGAGATTCGTCACAGCGAGAAAAAGCCTGTGACGCTTTCGCAGTATGCCACCACAATGCTTTACTTCAATGAGCCAACCTATTACCTGACTGAGTTTAGCAGCGATTGGGCGCGTGAGGCGCAGATGAGTAGCCAGCAATTGCAGTTTGGTAAGAAAGTTATCGACACCAAATTGGGTAGCCGTGCCGCTATGCACACTCATCCCTTCTTCGAAGTTGGTATGAATGGCCCGGTGAAAGAGCAATCGGGAACAGTGTTGATGGGTACCCTCGGGTGGACCGGTAACTTCCGTTTCACATTTGAAATCGACAATGTGGGCAATCTCCGTGTAATCCCCGGCATCAACCCTTATGCCTCAAACTACGAGCTCAAAGCTAACGAAACATTCACCACTCCCGAATTTATCTTCACCTTGAGCCAAGCCGGAACATCGCAAGGTAGCCGCAACCTGCAACAGTGGGCGCGAAACTATCAACTGAAAGATGGTCGTGGCAGTCGCATGACTTTGCTCAACAACTGGGAGAACACCGGTTTCGACTTCGATCAGGAAATTCTGGCCAACCTCATGAAGGAGGCAAAAGACCTTGGCGTCGACATGTTCCTGCTCGATGATGGCTGGTTTGGAAACAAATATCCGCGCAAGGACGACCATGCCGGGCTTGGCGATTGGGAGGTGACCCACGATAAGTTGCCCGGTGGCATTCCCGCTCTCGTGTCGGCTGCAAACGATGCCGGCGTGAAATTCGGCATTTGGATTGAGCCCGAAATGGTAAACCCCAAGAGCGAACTCTATGAGCAACATCGTGATTGGGTTATCGAACAGCCTAATCGTGAAACATACTACTACCGCAATCAGTTGGTGCTGGATATGAGCAACCCCAAGGTGCAGGATTATGTGTTTGGCATCGTTGACAAGATTTTGACCGAGAACCCGGGCGTGGCCTACTTCAAATGGGACTGCAACAGCCCTATCACAAACATCTATTCACCTTACAATAAGGGTCGCCAACAGCAACTCTACGTTGACCATGTGCGTGGCATCTACAATGTGTTGAATCGCATTAAAGCTAAATATCCCAACGTGCCGATGATGCTCTGCTCGGGTGGTGGTGCGCGTTGCGATTACGAAGCACTGAAATATTTCACCGAGTTCTGGTGTAGCGACGACACCGACCCGATTGAGCGCATCTACATTCAGTGGGGCTTCTCGCAGTTCTTCCCCGCAAAGGCTATGGCTGCACACGTGACGAGCTGGAACAAACAAACCTCGGTGAAGTTCCGCACCGATGTAGCCTCTATGTGCAAACTGGGCTTCGATATCGGTTTGCATGAGCTCTCGGCCGATGAATTGAGCTATTGTCGCACCGCGGTGGCCAATTGGAAACGTCTGTCGCCGGCTATCATGGATGGCAAGCAATATCGCTTGGTGTCGCCCTACGAAACCGCTCACGCTGCAGTTGAGTATGTCGACGACACTCAAAACAAGGG
>CAZDIC010000098.1:0-6050 GCA_964505395.1 uncultured Alistipes sp.
CTCGGAGATAGAAACTCAACATGAACATATCGCGCGCGAATTCTCTCGCCGGATTATTTGACAAGTCTACATTCTTGACTTTTGACAATTCATTTAGCGGTAATGCTCGCTTCTTCGTCTTTTCCGTACCGGTGAATACTCGTTTGAACGGTTTTTTGTCGAAGATAAGCTCGTCTTCGACAGCCTGATTGTATGTTGCGCGTAGTTTGCGCATATAGAAAGAGATGGTATTGGGCGCGAGATTGTTGTTTTTGAGCCATGCCTGGTATTCCTCCATCATCGTGGCGTTGATTTCATCGAGTGTAAGGTCTTCATTTTGGCGAAACCGTTTAAAGCTATTCAATGCACAGATATATCCCTCCGCTGTTTTGGTATTACCCAATTGTTTGCGCCATACTGCCATCTTCGGCATATAATTAAATAATGTGTATTGTTGCCTATCCGCTGTGTATTTCTCAATCACATCATCTGCAGTGTATGCTTCTGTAGACTCGTCGAACTGTTGGATAATTCGGGTTAATAGTTCGATATCGTTTTGGGTCTTATGACGAACCTCGTGATTGAGTACGATTTTATTGACTTCATCCCATTGGTCGGCTGAAATGCGATAGTCTGTGGGGATTTGGCGTGTCACACGCTGTTGAATGATTTGGTAGTAGAGAACACCGGACTTGCCTTTCACGGTTGATGCCCTAAATTTAAGCTTTACTGTTGCCATTGTATTAAATTCTATTCTTTTCAGGTTAGTATGTATTTCTTATAACGAATCGAGAAAACAATAAGGTGTGTCTCTCGCAGCAACAAATAATTTACCAAATGGCATTCCATGGCATTTTATAATTATTTACCACCAAAATTGACAACATATTTTCATGTGCCAAATAAAATTCGCACATTTGTACTATAACTAAAACTAAGCCAATGAATATCAAACAAAGGCTGGCTACGTTAGCGATAGCAGCTACCCCGTTATTCACATTCGCTGAAGCGCAATGGATTGCGCCTGCGGAATGCCCCGACACACTCAACACGTGGATGTGTTTGCAACGCAGTGTTAATCTGACGAAGGAACCCACATCGGCACGTACCCGCATAGCTGCCGACAGCCGTTACTGGCTCTGGATCAATGGCGAGCAAGTGGTGATTGACGGATGCGCCAAACGCGGTCCCAACCGCACCGACTCCTATTTCGATGAAATCGACTTGGCCCCCTACCTACGTAAGGGCCACAACTTGATATCCGTGCAGGTATGTTACTACGGCAAGGAGGCCTTCAGCTACAATCCTTCAGGCAAGGCAGCATTCCTAATGGACTGCCCACATGTACCATCGCTGAATTCCGATGAGCATTGGACCGGACGAATGCATCCCGCCTACTACCTACCAGAAGGCACGCAAGCCAACTTCCGATTGGCGGAATCGAATATCGGCTTTGATGCCCGTCGCGACATCTCCGATTGGCAAAATCAAGTGAATGACTGGCAGCTCGTAGTATGTCGTGGCAAAGAAGGCGATGCACCATGGGGGCAACTTCATCCACGTCTTATCCCCTTATGGAAAGATTACGGACTTCGTGATTACGAACAGCTTGCCCTGCGCGAGGGCATAGCGCAAGACACCATTGTAGCCAAACTACCCTACAACGGACAGATGATGCCCACCATCGAGTTGGAGGCTCCGGCAGGCTACGTGATAGGTATAATGACCGACAATTACATGGGCGGTAGTGAGCCTAACGTGAGAGCTGAATACATCACTCGCGAGGGGGAGCAACGCTATGAAAACAAGGGCTGGATGAACGGTGAACACATTTGGTACATCGTGCCCAAACAGGTGAAAGTAAAAAAGGTGCAGTATCGCGAGACCGGCTACGACACCGAGTTTGCAGGCTCGTTTCGCTGCAGCGATGACTTCTACAATCGTCTTTGGCAAAAGGCATTGCGCACACTCTACGTAACCATGCGCGATACCTATATGGACTGTCCGGACCGCGAACGCGCCCAGTGGTGGGGCGATGAAGTGAACGAGTCAGGCGAAGCCTTCTATGCCCTATCGATCAGCAGTCATGCGCTCATGAAAAAAGGTATGTATGAACTAATTGGCTGGCAACGCGCCGATGGGTCGCTGTATGCGCCTGTTCCCGCCGCAAACTGGGATGCAGAACTGCCCGGTCAGATGCTGGCCTCCATCGGCTATTATGGTTTCTGGAACTATTACCTCAACACAGGCGACCTACAGACGATTGCCGATCTTTATCCTGGTGTAAAACGTTATATGGCACTATGGCAGAGATTGCCCGATGGGACAATGCAAGATCGTCAAGGCGGTTGGCATTGGGGCGACTGGGGTAGTCAAATCGACAAAAGCGCCCTCTACAACGGGTTCTACTACCTGGCCTTGAAAGGTCAGCAGCGGATGGCCGAGGCGTTGGGTTTGAAGACTGAATCCGATTCCATCCTTCGCGAAATGGACAGCTTAAAGACAGCTTTTAATCGCGTGTATTGGGATGGGGCGGCTTACCGATCGCCGTCGTATACCGAGGAAACCGACGACCGTGCACAGGCTTTGGCCGTGGTGAGCGGATTGGCCGATAAAGATAAATATCCCTACATTTTAGACATCTTCCGCAGGGTGGAACATGCCAGCCCCTACATCGAGAAGTATGTGCTCGAAGCACTCTTCATGATGAATGAGGGCGAGTTTGCCCTGGAGCGCATGAAGAAGCGTTTCAGTCACATGGTTGACGACCCCAACCACACCACCCTGTTTGAAGGCTGGTGGATTGGAGATGAAGTGTATGGCGGTGGCACTGCCAATCACGCTTGGAGTGGTGGCGGACTGACGTTGCTCTCTCAATATGTGTGTGGCATCTCGCCCATCGAACCGGGCTACAAGGTTTTCCGCATATCGCCCGACCTTGGAGGGCTGCGCTTTGCCGAGGCAAAAATACCAACCGTTATGGGACTGATTTCCATCCACAACGAGCAAACCGCCAACGGATTACTCATCCAATTCAACACCCCCAAAGGCTCCCGGGCAGTGTTGGAGCTCCCTTCCGACACCAAGGAAGTGATAGTGAACGGCAAGAAGGTTTGGCAGCCGGGCGACTCCCCCAACTACACCTTCAAACCGGGCCGCAATTGGAAGGTAGAAATCGTAAAATGATATCCAACGTCTTCAAATGAGGCTTGTGTATATACAATCATAATGCGAAGAGAAAACGTAGCCACTATACTTTTGTTATTTGATAAACAAAAGTATAGCGACTACGATGATTGCTATAATGTTTATTATGCCAATAACCTTGACGCTATTGACATTTTTATTTACATCCAAGATTTGACTTTCAAGAGAAGATAATTTTTCCTCTATGGCAGTTTTTGCAGAAGCAATATTACTGATGGCGGCATCGGTTTTAGCTTCATGCTTAGGCTGACATTCTGCGATAGCGGTGACTTTTCCCTTGATGTCGGACAAATCATCGTCTTGAGCTTTCTGAGATGACTTTAAGTCTTCAGAAAGTCGGTTCATAATCTGAGTTTGAGAGTCATTAGCGTTCTTAAGATCAGATGCAATCTTTTCAAGAGATTTATCTTGATTTGCTTGTGAAGATTTCAACTCGTCTTGAAGCTTAGCAATATCTTGCTTCAAGCTTACAATGGAATCAGACGCAGCAATCAACGAAGATTGAAGTTTCGATAGCTCTGCAATGTGTTCTTTTAATGATCTGTTATTGCTTGCATAATCAGTTGTGAGATTCACGGTAGTTTGTTTCAACTCGGTTGCAGATTGATTTACGCTTTCAACGAAATGCAAAACAGCAGCATTGCATTGATTCGCAAAAGTGTCGTTCAGCGTTTCAAGTTGAGCCTTCACAACCTCGATTGATTTTTGCACATCAGCGGAAAACAATGCTTTATCCTCTTCAAGTGCAGCCACAACAGTGTTTAATGAGTTGGTTACATTTTGGAAGTCTGTAAAGAAACTCCTAATTTCTTTTTGTACCTCCTGATATGATTTAATTGTGTCTTCAGCGAGCAATCGCGCGGACTTGATAGATTGCAGTTCTTGCTCTAATTTAGCGAGACTGGCAAGTATTTCTTGGGGTGTCATATTATAAGTGTTTTATAATGTAAATTTTTTAGCAAATCCAGAGGCCCAATCACTGTGGATCGAGGCTTCAGCCATAAGTTCGAAGTCGGACAAATACGAAAGTTTCTTTGAAGAAATTACTTTCTTATTTAGAAGGTACTTCTTGAATTGACTCATCTGCGAATAGAATGTGTCAGAATCCGAGCACCTTCTTTTAAATTCAAGATAACCATCAATATAGCTTTCTTCGAGTTCATTCTTCATCGGAGACCCTTCTTTATCTGCTTTTAGGAACAAAATACAGAACACATTTAGGAAATTAAGTGTTGGGTTTTTATCAGTTAAGGCTCTACGTACAAGACGTACAGCACCAAGAAGGTGCTTTACATTGTCTTTAGGTGTTCCTACGCCGACAATATCATCTTCAATCACGCGCATGTATTTAAAAACATGCTCAAACTCAAACACTTTACCTTCCTGTGTATCTTCAACAAGAGAAAATGGTTCTCCATTAGGAGCTGTGAAATTACGGCGAGCATATTTAGAATTGAAATAGAAATAAATTTCATCTTTTAATTCTTCATTTACTTCAAGCCAACTTTCACTGCTTTGAATGGCTTTCTTACAAAAAGAGTCAATGTCTTGAATGGCTTGCTTGCGTTTTGTCGCTATACTTTTATAAATAAAGTCAGTTAAATAGCCTAAGCATTTCTGAGCAGCATTGAGACCTTTATACTCTTTAGCATGTTCTATTTCAATAGAAGCACGGTCTTCAGAAAAATAGCGTTGCAAGAAAGTCTTAAGATTACCGAAGTATTCTTCATCAGTAAGTTTTTTAGTTACGATTCTAAATTCCTCTTTGATATAATCCTGAGTATAGTCTTCGATTAAGCCAATGCAGCACATACGATAGATAGCCTTCATGAGGGCTTCGTAGTAGCGCTGCTTCTTCTCTTCCAGGGTCTTATGATTAGCTCCCACCGGTTGTAGTCCTGCTTTTATAAGGTGCTTATCAAGAGTTTCAGAATCTCTGGAAGGATAAGAGTATGAAATGTAGGCGACAATGGCATCCCCGACATTTGCATCTTTCATTCTAGACAGGAAACCACTAACTGACTTGTTCATTCGTGTTTCAGAATCCACTTCAGCGAGTGACGTCTCTTGATATGCCATGAGGTAGTACATTACCCATTTTTCAAACTCAGCGCCAATAAAATTACCATCATAGAAAAATTTATGAACGCCAAAGTCAACCGGAACTTGTTCTAAGAATCGGGTATTAGGATTTTGTTCATTAAACACACGGTCATTATATAGGACAACAGCCAATGCCATTTTGCGGTCACGACCTGCACGTCCTGCTTCTTGTACAAACGCCTCTAATGAACCGGAATGATTAACATTAAGAGTAAATCGAACATTCGGTTTATCAATGCCCATACCAAAAGCTTTAGTGGCAACCATTATATTGGTTTTACCGCTGATGAACTTATCTTGCGCAGAAAGTACGTCACCGCCACAGTATGTGCTAACAGAGTCTATTCCTAATCCATCTTTAATTTGCTGAGCAATTCCAATTTTTGAAGGAGAATTATTAACGCCAAGCAACCCTACTCTGTGTGGGCAAAATACAATAGCTGCAGTATCGCCATCATTCTCTTGAAACCAATTCGGGGCAACATCAACTCTTAAATCCGTTTGAGCTATTGCTTTAGCATAGCTACTTTTAGGATCTATATTCTCTCGAGAAATAAAACGACTTTTAATCCGCTTAATCGAATCATCAGTTAATAACTCGTTAAAAGAATCGATGAATGTCTGCCTTACCACATCGGCAACAGCCCGGTTTTTTGCTTCAAATATGTCCCTTTTAGAATGAGCTTCAGGGTTATCAACAGATACAATGCGATATTGCAATTCCAAGCGATTCGTATTTTCATAGCGAACGGTAGACTGTG
>CAZDIC010000099.1:0-6017 GCA_964505395.1 uncultured Alistipes sp.
ATCGAAGTTGAGAACTTCCCGGCATTCATCCTCGTCGACAATAAGGGTAACGACTTCTTCAAGCAGATTCAGCAGAAATGCACATCTTGCGGATTAAACAAATAATTTGCACACAATAATAACTAACAGATAATGGCACATAAAGCACTATTAATGATTCTCGACGGATGGGGAATCGGCAATCACTCAAAGAGCGATGCCATCTATTCAGCTCATCCCGAATATTGGAAATATCTTATCGAAACATATCCCCACTCAGAGCTTCAAGCTTCGGGTGAAAACGTTGGTTTGCCCGACGGACAGATGGGCAACTCAGAGGTAGGTCACCTCAACATCGGTGCCGGCCGCGTGGTTTACCAAGACCTCGTAAAAATCAACAAAGCTATCGCCGACCGCTCAATCCTCAATAACCCCGCAGTGAAAAAAGCCTACGGCTACTGCAAGGAGACCGGCAAATCGCTCCACCTGATGGGTTTGACCTCAACCGGTGGCGTACACTCTTCATTCGACCACATCGAAGCCCTTTGCGACATCGCCAAAGAGTATGGTTTGAGCAATGTTTACCTCCACTGCTTCATGGACGGCCGTGACACCGACCCCCATAGCGGTAAAGGCTTCATTGAACGTCTCACCAACCACTGCAAAGAGAGCGCCGGCGTTATCGCATCGGTAATCGGCCGCTACTATGCAATGGACCGCGACAAACGTTGGGATCGTGTGAAAGTGGCTTACGACCTCCTCATCAAGGGTGAAGGCAAGCAAGCAACCGACATGGTTCAAGCTGTGCAAGAAAGCTACGACGCCGATGTAACCGACGAATTCATCAAACCGATTAACAACTCAACCGTTGACGGCACAATCAAACCGGGCGATGCCGTAATCTTCTTCAACTACCGCAACGACCGTGCTAAAGAACTCACCGTGGTTCTCACACAGCACGACATGGCCGAAGAAGGCATGACCACCATCCCCGATTTGCAATACTACTGCATGACCCCCTACGATGCATCGTTTACCGGTGTCAACATCCTCTTCCCGAAGGAGAACGTGCAGAACACCCTCGGCGAATATCTCTCAAATCAAAACAAAAAACAGCTCCACATCGCTGAAACCGAGAAGTATGCCCACGTAACATTCTTCTTCAACGGTGGCCGTGAAGCTGAATATGAAGGTGAAGACCGCATCTTGGTAGCATCGCCCAAAGTTGCAACCTATGACCTCAAGCCCGAAATGAGCGCCTACGAAGTGAAAGACAAACTCGTGGAAGCCATCAAGAGCGAGAAGTATGACTTTGTGGTTGTAAACTTTGCAAACGGTGACATGGTAGGTCACACCGGCATCTACGAGGCTATCGAAAAGGCCGTTAAAGCTGTTGACGACTGCGTGCACGACACCATCGAAGCAGCCAAAACTGCCGGCTACGAAGCAATCATCATCGCTGACCACGGTAACGCCGATAACGCCATCAACGCCGACGGCACCCCCAACACAGCACACTCACTCAACCCCGTGCCCTGTGTTTACGTTACCGAAAACAAAGCGGCTAAAGTTGACAACGGTATCCTCGCCGACGTTGCCCCCACCATCCTTCACATCCTTGGCATGGAGCAACCCGCCGAAATGACCGGCCACAACCTTATCCACGCGTAATCCACGCTCATCCCACACATAGGAATTGCCGTCGCGGCTTCCTATGCCACATAAACCGAAAAAGGCTCTGCTTACGGAGCCTTTTTCGGTTTTAAACTATGACGCATCATAAACTATGACACATCAGCACACAACATCTCCTCTGCATGAGAAAATCGAATCGCAAAAATCGGCCGCCCGAAAAAATTAACCAATTAAAACAATTGTTAAGTTTTTTTAATGTCGCCATATCCGCATCTCGAATTAAAAGTATTACATTTGCGAAGTGATAGAACATAACCAATTATTTACCACTTACTTTACCATTAAACATGAGAAAACTGATCTATTCCTGTGTTATATGCGGTGTGATGCTTGCCGGATGTGCTAAACAATCCACAAACGAACATGTAGGCGACCGACAACTATCCGACCGCGTTATTGCCATTGATTCAATCGTTGTGAATGCCGACACCACAAGCCTGCGTGGCAACTTTGAGTTGAACAACGGCCAACTGTTGTTTGTTGACAATCTATACTGCAAGATTTTTGCATATTCAATTGAGACCGGGGAATTGGTCAACACCTACCTCGGGCATGGTGGTGGGCCCAACGAGGTTGCTTCGTTTATGTTCGGCTACAACATCAACGGCGATGACAACAATATGTTGATTATCGACTCGTCGAGCCTGATGTATCGATTCAACTCCACAGAAAACAAACTTGAAAATCATCAACAGTTAGATTTTGGTTGGGACAAATCGGAAAAAGGTAATTACGAAAATCCGGCAAACTATATCCTGATGGAGATGAGCGACTTCGGAATGACCTTCAGCAAATTAAACGATAACACCGTGTTAATGCCACTCACAGTCAGCAAGAGACTCATCGGCGATGTAAACGCCGACAGATATAACAGCGGGCACATCTTGGGCGAGGTTGACATGACCACAGGAAAGGTGACAAAAGTGGTTGGAAGATTCCCCGACATCTACAAAGAAAAGCCGATACCATTCTTCGAATTCTTTGACTATGCTTTCGACGCGCCAAACAACCGGCTGTATGTAAATCACTGTGTTGATTCACTCATCTATTGTTACGAATATCCCGACAAATTGCTCTACACCTTCGGCTATGAGCCTCAAGGCGTTAACCGCGAGTACACAACCGGTTATAATGCATCGCCAGAGGATTTCGAGAAGGATATAGCCAAAGTGGGCTGTAACACCGGACTGTTTTACGATGCAGAGTCACAACTGATATTCAGAACAAGTTTGTGTAATTTCAGCTCAGGCGATGTGGTAATGCAAGTGTACGACAGCGACAAGAACTTGATTGCAGAGCAGACCATGCCTCACTATTTCAAACTGCTTGGACGCGTTGGAAACCGCTACGTTGGCGTTCGCTTCCTTCCGGTTGAGGAAGATGACTCGCACGCCTCATTTATATTCTACACTTTCAGTCTGTAATCCAACTCCTACATACCGATCCAACTCCTACATACCAATCTATCGGTAATCCAATTTGTCAATTATATGGTAATTTAACTGACCACGGGCCGAGGGCTGTGCCACCAATTCGGGCACAACTCTCGGCTTGTAACATCCGGCATCCAACTGCAAACTTAGTGCAATTCCCGATGCCGACTCAATGCCGATACGCACTGCAAAAAAATTGTAGGGAAATTCTTGCGGAAAAACTTGTAAAGCGGGAAATATATGTTAACTTTGCAATAACCGATTTCCGCTGCCCGAAAACGGCCGTGGAGAAAGGCGTGAGACAATTATTGATGTGATAAACTAAATGTAAAACGATTCAAGTATCACCCGAAATCATTTACTCAAAAACATAATTACGATGAAGAAGCATAATTTTTATGCAGGACCATCTATCCTGACCCCCTACACCATTAAAAACACTGCAGACGCGGTTCTCGACTTTGCAAACACCGGTCTGTCAATTTTGGAAATTTCTCACCGTTCGAAAGAGTTCCAAGCAGTAATTGATGAAGCGCAAGCGCTTGTGAAAGAGCTGTTGGAAGTGCCTGAAGGCTATCATGTGCTGTTTCTCGGTGGAGGTGCCAGCTTGCAGTTTGCCATGGTTCCTTACAACCTGCTGCAAACCAAAGCCGCCTATCTCGACACCGGCGTGTGGGCCCACAAGGCTGTGAAAGAGGCCAAACTGTTTGGTGAAGTAAATGTGGTTGCCTCGTCGGAAGACAAGAACTACAACTACATTCCGAAAGGCTACACAGTGCCCGACGATGTGGACTATTTCCACTACACCACCAACAACACCATCTACGGCACCGAGATTCGCAAAGACCCGGATGTGAAAGCACGTTTGGTTGCCGACATGTCGAGCGATATCTTCTCGCGCCCCGTTGATGTAAGCAAATATGATATTATCTACGCCGGTGCGCAGAAGAACCTTGCGCCTGCCGGTGCCACCATAGTCATTGTGCGTGAAGATGCATTGGGCCACGTTACCCGCGCCATCCCCACAATGCTCAACTACAAAACCCACTGCGACAAGGGCTCAATGTTTAACACTCCCCCCGTGTTGCCGATTTTCAGTGCACTTCAAACATTGAAGTACTACAAAGAGGTTGGCGGCATCAAGGAGATGGAGAGACGCGACCTCGCCAAAGCAGCCAAGCTTTATGAGGCTATCGACGCAAGCCGCATCTTCCAAGCCACTGTCGACAACCACGACGACCGTTCAATCATGAACGTATGCTTCGTGTTGAAACCCGAATACAACGACCAAGAAAAAGCCTTCATTGATTTCGCCTCAACTAAAGGCATCGTTGGCATCAAAGGTCACCGTTCGGTAGGCGGCTTCCGTGCATCGCTCTACAATGCCCTCCCGATGGAGAGCGTGGAAGTGCTCATTGCCGCAATGAAAGAATTTGAGAGCAAACTGTAAGTGTCACTTCAAGCTTAGCACTATGAAAGTATTAGTAGCAACCGAAAAGCCCTTTGCAGCTGTCGCCGTTGACGGTATCCGCAAAGTTGTTGAAGCCGCAGGCTATCAACTTGAGCTCTTGGAGAAATACACCGAAAAAGCAGCACTGCTCGGTGCTGTTGCCGATGCCGATGCACTTATCATCCGCTCCGACAAAGTTGACCCCGAAGTGCTTGATGCAGCCAAACAATTAAAAATTGTGGTACGTGCCGGAGCCGGTTACGACAATGTTGACCTCGCTGCAGCAACCGCCCACAATGTTTGCGTGGAGAACACCCCCGGGCAGAACTCCAATGCAGTGGCCGAATTGGTGTTTGGCATGGCCGTAATGGCAGTGCGCAACATGTATAACGGCACCTCCGGTAGCGAACTGAAAGGTAAACACCTTGGCATCCACGCTTTTGGTCAAGTCGGTCGCAATGTGGCACGCATTGCCAAAGGCTTTGGCATGACAGTCAGCGCGCTCGACCCCTACTGCCCCGACGAAGTGATTACCGCAGCCGAAGTAACTCCGGTTCACTCCACCGAGGAACTCTATCGCAACAATCAGGTGGTATCGCTCCATATCCCCGCTACCGATGAGACACGCAAATCGGTTGGTTACGACCTCGTGACCCTGCTGCCGAAAAACGGTCTGCTCATCAACACCGCCCGCAAGGAGGTAATCGACGAGGAAGGACTTTGCAAAGCCCTGCGCGAGCGCACCGATTTGAAATATGTTGCCGACATTCGTCCCGACCTCGCTGCAGAAATGGAGCAAGAATTTGCCGGACGCGTGTTCTTCACTCCCAAGAAAATGGGAGCACAGACCGCTGAAGCCAACATCAACGCCGGCATCGCTGCAGCTAACCAAGTTGTAGCTTTCCTGCGCGATGGCATCGACCGCTTCCGCGTGAACAAATAAAAACGAACCCTAACCGCACTCGCCACACACATGTGAGAGTGCCTACCCTCATAACCTAACTCCGGAAACGCTACGGCCACTACATAACCGTGTGATTCCGGAGTTAGGTCGTTGAAAAAGATATAGATGATAACAAGCGACAAATGGGGCTGCAGAGAACTGATCGCCGCCCTGAAAGCCTACGGTGTACGCCACGTTGTAACCTCGCCCGGTAGCCGCAACGCGCCCCTGCTTATCACAGCGGCGCGCACACCCGAGCTACACGTAACATCGGTAATCGACGAGCGATCGGCGGCATTCATTGCCCTCGGCATGGCCACAATCTCCGGCGAACCGGTGGCGCTTATCTGCACATCGGGCACAGCCCTGCTTAACTATGCCCCGGCCGTGGCTGAAGCTTATTATCGAGAAACGCCACTGATAGTGGTTAGCGCCGACCGCCCCGCAGAATGGATTGGCCAAAACGACAGCCAAACCATGCGCCAACCCAACACACTGTCGGCCTTCGTGAAGCAGA
>CAZDIC010000100.1:0-6010 GCA_964505395.1 uncultured Alistipes sp.
GCCCCCATCATCGAGCCCTGGAGCGTAGTAACCGTCGTTTACGAGTTCTAAACCGCAAACCGCAAAATTTGATTCGCAAACCGCAAACCGCAAAATTTGATTCGCAAACTGCAAACCGCGAAACTTGATCCGCAAACTGCAAACCGCGAAACTTGATCCGCAACCTATGGGTTACCAACCCTAACCCATAGCCAACAAACCCTAAAATAAAGAGGCTGTGCCGAAATCGGCACAGCCTCTTTGCTTTGGTGAGATGAAGATTGAGAGCCTTGGGGAGCTATTAGTTCTATTAGACTAATTAGACTAATAAGCCTAATAAAACCAATTGGGGCTAATTGGGCCCGGGTGGAGAGATTATTTTTTGCGGCGGAGGTGCTTGGCCCATAGGTAGTAGCCGGTGATGGGGAGGGTTGCACCGAGGAGAGCGGCGAGCATTGTAAGGATGCGGGTGAGGAGGCCGCCCCAGTTGCCGGTGTGGATGTTGTAGATGGTGCCGCGCAGGCGGTCGGCCTTCTCTTTTGAGTCGTAGGTGGTGATGGATGTGACGGCACCTGTGGCGGCATCAAAGGTGTAATCGTCGCTTGCACGGAGGCTGCGGCGGCCGGCGGGAATGAGTGCTACGCTGCCGTCGGTCACGCTGATTTGGCGATAGTCGGGGTTGGCGGCCACCACGTTGTCGGCGGCTTGTTGCCAGTTGGCGAAGGGGGCAAGCATCGGAGCCGCATCTTCGGCCACGCTGTCGGCAACCGCAATAGTTTCAAGTTCGGCAGAAACATCGGCAGGTTTGCCTTCATGGCGGCCGTGACCGCGCTTATCTCCATGGTAGCCTTCTCCATGACGCTCGCCATGATGCTCTCCATGAGAGCTGCGGGAGCCGTGGTTGCCGCGACCTTCGTGGTTGCCGCCGTGGTTGCCGTTACCGGCATGGGAGCCGTGGTTGCCGGCGGAAGCTTCCACACCGCAGAGGTTGTAGAAGCCGGTGCGATACCAAGAGAATGACCAGGTAAGGCCGGTGAGGGCAAGGGCAAGGAGGAAGATGGTGGCGTAGACACCGCCCGACACGTGGAGGTCGTGCCAGAAACGGGGCATGCCGTTGCGCACCGAAATCTTAACGCGTTTCTTCGGATGCATCAGCCACAGCACAAGCCCTGTCAACACTATAACCACGAGTAAGAGTGTGGCGATGCCGACAATGGTTTTGCCCACTGAACCACTCTCACGGCCGGCGGGGGCGTCAAGAAGCCAACGGTGGAGCTTGAACATGGTGGCAAAGAACCCCATTCGCTCATATTGGCCGGTGACTTCGCCGGTGTATTGGTCAACGAAAATCGACGCACGATTGGGCTTTGAGAGGCTCACTTGGTAGGTGCGTTCGGGATTGCTTGAGATGGTTACGCCGGTGATTTCAACCGAGTCAGGGAGTGTTGTGCTGATTTGAGTCAGCAGGCTGTCGAGGTTGATAGCCTTGTTGCCCACCTGCTGCACATAATATTTATCGTGATTGCACAACTCTGTAATCTCGGTTTCAAACACGAGCGATGCGCCCGAGAGGCAGATAAGCGTGATTATAATGCCAAAGGGCACCGACAACCACAGGTGGATTTTCTTGAGAAATTTCTTCATTATTTCAGTTGTAGCTATTGGTTGTAGCAATTTGATTGTTATAATTGGCAACCGGCCCCGCTACAGCGCATTTCGGCTGAAACGCGTTGTGGCGGGGTTGGGTTGGATATGCCCCTCCGGGCATTATCGGTTGATTAGGATAAGTGCATGATTAGAGTTGTGACAACACACCGAGCGCGCTGACAGTGGACACTTGGAGACGCACTCCGGCAGTGGCAACGCCTGTTGCAGTGTCAATCTTGTAGATTGTCGGATAGTCGGTTGAGGTCATAACAGCGATGTAGCAGTAACCGTTCGCAGCATACACAGTTTTGCTGAAGTCGGTGATGGTGTCCTGCTCGGGGAGGCCTGTCACATAGGTAAACTGACCGGTTTCACCGTTGAAGATAGCCAAACTACCGGCAACCTGCTGGTTAGAGGTGAGCGTGGTGTTATACATTGTCAGGAGGAAGCAGCTACCGCCGGCGTTGAAGCAGCGTTGGAAGGTGCGACCGTTGGCAAGCTGTTCGATGTTGTAGTAGTAGTTTGCGTCGAAGTCGGTAGCGCCCTTTTTGATGCGAACCACACCGGCATCGAGGGTGGTGCGCTGACGAGCGTCGGTCAAAGTCTTGGCAAACGAGGGAGAGAACACGTAGATGTCACCGTTGTCGGCCTGACGGATGGTCTGATAGTATTGCGACTTGTAGCGACCGCAGGCATAGCTGATTTTGTTGGTGGTGATGATGCGTTTGCCGCTCAGAGTCTCGTTGTCGAAGATGGCCACGCTGCACTTGTTGGGATATTGAGTGCCCTGGAGTTCACCCTTGACGTATGCGCTTGAGCTTGTGCCGCCGCTTTCGGTTTTGATGAGGTCTTCGTTGCCGGCGAGGATGTAGCGACCGCCGTCGATTGCGGCGCCATAGGGGCTGAGACCCATCGGGATAACAGCGCTATAGAGCTTGCTGTCGGCTTCGAGGAATCCCGAGAGGGTGACATACTCACCGTCGCCGAGGAAGTTCTCCGACATGAGGTTATCCTTGTTGGCCTTAGAGTCGCTCGAAGTGTTGGTTTCCCCCTCCACGTCGAGGTAAGAGAGGAGGAACATCTTCGGGAGGTTTCCTTCGGCATCGGCATATTCCGAAAGGCCGTTGCCGGTTGAGGCGGTGATGATATACTTGCCGTATGTGCCGTAAGAGCTGAAACGGCTCACCTTGTATTCGGCCGAGCGGGCAGCCATTTGGTTGTCGCCGCCGAGAGTGTAAGAGCGGGTGGTGCCGGCATTTTGCTGGTTATAGGTGAGAGCGTAGAGGTATCGGTTGTTGAAGTAAACCCACTCGGTGGCGCCATCGTTCACCAAGCCGTTGTTGATGGGCGAGATGACACCGTTGTCGAGGTCGCTTCCGGTGAGCAACACGTTGGCGGTTTTGTCGCCGTCTTGAACTGATGTAGCAAAGACAAAAGCCGTGGTGGCAGTCTCTTCCGAGCCGGTGTTACCACCTTTGCCGGGTTCGTCTGAGTCAGAGCAGGCTGTCAGAGAGAAGGCGAGCAGAGCTGTCGCAGGGATAATGTTGAGAAGATTTTTGTTCATACGTGTATTTTAAATTTGTTGTTATCGTGATGTGTTATTATCGGTTATTTTGAGCCGAAGTGCACACGCACTTTGCCGTAGAATGCACGGCCGGCTTTTTGCAAGCTGAAGTTGTCGTAGAGTTTGGCATCGGTAAAGTTGCGACACTCAAACGAGAAGTTGTAACGGCCGTTTTTGAGGCTGTAGGCAATCGAGAGGTTGTGGGCGAATTGGTTTGGCACCACATAGTCACCCTTGTTGGCCCCGATGTTTGAGGTGTAGTAGGTGAAGCTGTGGGTGTATTGGTTGTCGTAGGTGAAGGTCAAGAGGTTACCCTTCTTGAGGCAGTTGTGCCAATAGAGGTTGATATCCGAGTCGGCAAAGAGGTAAGGGAGGTTTGAGATGCGCTCTCGGTAGTTAATATTGTCCATTGTGCTGCCCACGGCACGCTTCATGTTGTCGCACACATTCATTTGTGTGAAGTTGCCGCCGATGCTCAGCCACTTGTCGTAGCTGTAGCGCACGGAGATGTTATACCCCTTGGTCAACACGCTGCCATAGTTGATGTAGGTGGCGGCATACTTTCCCCCGCTCATGCCAAAGATGTTGCGTTGGATGTAGTCGGTGGTGTTGCGATACACCAGACCCACCTCGGCATACACGCCGTTGCGATTAAAGTTTCGGTTGTAGCTGAAGTTGAGGTTTACGTTGTTGCTGTGCTCAGGCTTGATGCCCATTTCGCCCACCTCAAGGTCTTCATCGCCAAACATCTCCTCGATGGTCGGCAGGCGGCAGGCTTTCTCATACGACAGTTTGGCTTGCAGCTCGGGAAGCACAAAGTAGGTGGCGGCGGCACCGTAGCCCCACGAGTTGATGGTGCGTGTGTCGCGAACATAGTTTTCAAGCGTTGAGGTTTCGGCGATAGGGCCGGCAACCCAAAGGCCGTAGAACTTTCCAAACACCGAGGCGTTCCAGCGGTTGTTGGGGAGGAAGCGATATGACAGGCCCGAAATGTTTTTGCGTGTCTGCTTGCTGATAGGATCTTTAACGGGAACCACGGTCAGCAGCGATGTGTTGGTGCGGCTGAAATCGTTATACACGTGGTTGAACGTGAAGAGGTGGGCATCGCCGATGCGATAGTTCACCGTGGCTGTGGCGTTCCAGTTGTTGTTGTCGGCCCGAGAGTGGAGATACGATTGCTCGCCGGGAGAGTTGAGGGGGGCCGTCTCGCCACGCCAGTTATATTTCACCGAGGCGGTGTCGATGTTGGTCGTAACATCTTTGTTGTAGTTGGCGGTGACCACCACGCTGAGGCCGCGGGTAAAGAGGTTGTGCTTTGAATACTCAAACGAGGGCATGAGCGAATGGCTTCGACGATGTTTCTCGCCGTAGACAATCTCTTGACGCACACCGTTTTGCACCTCTTTATACATATTGGAATATGTGAAGGCAAACATCATCTTGTCGGCCCACGACTTGCCCGTCACACCCACCTTGGCCACGACAGCCTCGTTGTGGTATGTGTCGTTGAAGCGCTTAACGTGCTCCTTGTTGTTACGGTCGATGCGGCCGGTTTCGAAATCTTCAACCGGCGAATCTATCGAGTAACTGTTGTCGGAATAGTTCTGAAAAGCATTAATTTCGTAGGTGAACCCGTTGGCCAATGTTTGGCCGAAATTGATGTAAGATTTGTGGGTGTTAAACGAGCCGTAGGAGTAGGATGCATCGGCAAACCAGTTGTGGCGGCGCTTGTTGGTCACAATGTTGATAACGCCGCCGATGGCATCGGTGCCGAAGCCCACCGGCACAACCCCCTTGTAAACCTCAATGCGCTCGGCAAAGTTCACCGGAATGTTGTTAATGCCAAACGATGTGCCAACCCCCTCCTGTGGCACTCCGTCGATAAACACCTTGACGTGCTTGCCCGAGAAGCCATCCATCATTAACTGCATATCAGAGCCAACACCACCCGACTCGCGCAACTTCATGCCCGGAGCCTTCGCAAGCGCCTCGCTCAAACTTTTTGTGGAATTTTGCATCTGCTTGGTGTCGACTGCAACGGTGTTGTAGGCCGACCTCTTGACACGTCCCACACCCGAAGCCATCACCACCACCTCGTCGAGCTCCACCTGCGAGTCGGCCAAGATGATATTCATCTTCATTCGCTCGCGGCCAAGCGTAACCTCCTTTTCAACAGTCTCATAGCCGAGGGCCGAGACCACGAGGGTGTAGTTCCCGGCAGGCGCATAAAGATAATACATACCCTGCTCGTTGGTTGTGCAGCCATACTCCGTGCCCTTCAGCCGGATGACCGCAAACTCAACATTCTCTTTATCTTTTGAAATTACCTTCCCCGATAACGCCGGCCTGTTCGCACGCTCCGCTACCGACGAACTCGTTTGAGCCGTTGCCGATTGCGTGTTGGGTTGAATCGCTGACGATTGCGTGTTGGGTTGTGTAGTTAACAATGCGTCGTTTGGCTGTGCCGTTAGATTGATTACGGAGCATAGCAATACCCCGGGGAATAAAATTAATCGTGTCAATTGCTTCACTTATCCTAATATTTTGACTTACGCGAATCGCGATACCAAACCTATATATCCAAGCTTATTCCTAATTCAGCTCTAACCGGTGCATATCCATGCTTTAACCGGTGCATATCCATGCTTAATCTTTTGCTGTTTCAGTATCTTATCTTCGCGGATACAAAGTTACGGCCAACCTTGCAATGCCGAAATACTCAAAAATTGTGATTTTGACACCCCTAAAAAACTCCTTCCACCCCTCAAATTCTCCCCACCAATACCTAAAATTAGTGATTCGTCAGCCCCGACGCTCCAC
>CAZDIC010000101.1:0-5951 GCA_964505395.1 uncultured Alistipes sp.
AGAAAATTTTGTAATTTTGCAAATCGGAACCGTATAAACTCCGCTATGAGGGTTTTACGCTCTGTTTCATAGTCATTAAATCACAGTTATGAACATATCATATAATTGGTTAAAGGATTACCTTGACATCGATATCGAGCCCGCAAAAGTGAGCGAGGCGCTTACATCAATCGGCCTCGAAACCGATGGCCTTGAGGAGGTGGAATCAATCAAGGGAGGCCTGAAAGGGGTGGTTATCGGCAAAGTGCTCACCTGCGTTGAGCACCCCAACAGCGACCACCTCCACATCACTACCGTTGACCTCGGCAACGGCGAGCCCACTCAAATTGTGTGTGGCGCCCCCAATGTTGCCGCCGGCCAAACCGTTGTTGTTGCCACCGTGGGCACCACCCTCTACAGCGGCGATGAATCGTTTCAAATCAAACGCTCAAAAATCCGCGGCGTAGAATCGCTTGGTATGATTTGTGCTGAAGATGAAATCGGCGTGGGCACCTCTCACGACGGTATCATCGTGATTGACGAAGCGGCTGCTCCCGCTCCGGGCACCCCCGCCGCCGAATACTACAACCTCAAGAGCGACTATGTGATGGAGGTTGACCTCACCCCCAACCGCATCGACGCGGCAAGTCACCTCGGTGTGGCTCGCGACCTCGCTGCTTACTACGATTGCCACATCGCTCACCGTGAGCTCCACCGCCCGAGCATCGACAGCTTTGCCGTCGACACCCTCGAAGGCGCTGCCTCGGTTGAGGTTATCGACACCGAAGGCGCTCCCCGCTACTGTGGCATCACAGTGCGCGGTGTGCAGGTGAAAGAGAGCCCCGAATGGCTCCGTCAACGCCTCGAAGCTATCGGTTGCCGCAGCATCAACAATATCGTCGACATCACCAACTACATCCTTCACGGCATTGGCCAACCGCTCCACTGCTTCGACCTCAACAAGGTGGCCGGAAACAAATTGGTGGTGCGCACAGTGGCTGAAGGCACCAAGTTCACCACCCTCGACGGTGTGGAACGCTCACTCTCGGCTGCCGACCTCATGATTTGCGACACCGAGAAACCGATGTGCATCGCCGGCGTGTTTGGCGGCCTCGACTCGGGCGTGACCGAAGCAACCACCGACATCTTCCTCGAAAGCGCTTGCTTCAACCCCACACGTGTGCGCCGCACAGCTCGTCGCCACGGCCTCTCAACCGACGCTTCATTCCGCTATGAGCGCGGCCTCGACCCCAACGCTGCCATGTATGCCCTCAAGCTCGCCGCCATTATGGTGAAAGAGCTCGCCGGCGGCAAAATCTGCGGCGAACCGGTTGACATCTACACCTTCAAGGCCGAGCCTTACAAGGTTACTCTCAGCTACGACTATCTCAACGGCCTTGTGGGCAAAGTTATCCCCCAAGAAACCGTCGACAATATCCTCCGCTCTCTCGAAATCGAAATCGTGGGCCGCAACGGCAACGAAGTGGAACTGCGTGTGCCCAACTACCGCGTGGATGTGCAACGTCCGTGCGACGTGGTTGAGGATGTGCTTCGCATCTACGGCTACAACAACGTGGAAATCGGCACCACCGTTCACTCGTCGCTGCAGCTTAAAACCCCCATCGACGCTGCCGACGACCTGCAGAAACTCGTTTCAGAGCAGCTCACAGCCCTCGGATTCAACGAAATCCTCAACAACTCGCTCACTGCCGAAGGCTACTACACCGACCTCAACTGCTATCCCGCAAACCACTGCGTGAAGCTCCTCAACCCCCTGAGCACCGACCTCAACGTGATGCGTCAAACATTGCTCTTCGGCGGTTTGGAGTCAATTGCTCACAACGTGAACCGCAAGGCCGTTGACCTCGCCTTCTATGAGTTCGGCAACGTTTACTTCCTGAACCCCGAAGCCTCTTCGACAGTTGAAACTCCGTTAGCCCCCTACAGCGAAGCCTCTCACCTCGCTCTCTGGCTCACCGGCAACTCGCGCCAAGCCAACTGGGCTCGCCCCGCCGAGGAGGTTACATTCTTCGACCTCAAGGCTCATGTGGCAAACATCTTCGCCCGCCTCGGCATCGACACCAAAGAGATTGCTTTGGAGAAAGCCGACGGCAGCAACAACATATTCTCATCGGCCCTCACCATCAAAACCCGCTCGGGCAAGCAGCTCGGCGAAATGGGCATGGTGGCAAAGGCCCTGCTCCACAAGGCCGACATCAAGCAGCCCGTGTTCTACGCTCAGCTCGATTGGGACGCCCTGGTGAAACTCGCCCTCAAGAAGAAAGTGCAGTTCACCCCGCTGCCCAAAACACAGCCCGTGAAACGCGACCTCGCTCTGCTCGTCGACAAGTCGGTGACCATGGCTCGCATCGAAGCCATCGTGCGCGAGAGCGAACGCAAATTGCTGCGCGACATCACCCTCTTCGACGTGTATGAAGGCAAGAACCTCCCCGAAGGCAAAAAATCGTATGCCATCTCAATCATGTTGCAGGACGATGAGAAAACCCTTCAGGATAAGCAAATCGACGCTACGATGAACAAAATCATCGCCAACCTCGTGAAGCAAACCGGTGCCGAGCTCCGCTAACCGCCCGCACCACCCACAACAACCGACAACAGTAACAATAACAAAATAAAAACAACACAATGGGACGCGCATTTGAATATCGCAAAGCCAGAAAATTGAAACGCTGGGGCAACATGTCGAGAACGTTCACCCGCATCGGTAAAGAAATCACTATTGCCGTAAAGGCTGGCGGCCCCGACCCCACAACCAACCCCCGCTTGCGCGCACTTATGCAGAACGCTAAGGCTGAAAACATGCCGAAGGACACTGTGGAACGCGCCATCAAAAAAGCTACCGACAAAGACTCTAAGGACTATAAGGAGATTACCTACGAGGGATACGGCCCCTTCGGTATCGCTATCTTCGTTGAAGCTGCTACCGATAACAACACACGCACCGTGGCCAACGTTCGCTCTTACTTCACAAAGCATGGCGGTTCGCTCGGCACTCAGGGCTCGCTCACTTTCCTCTTTGAGCACAAAGTTATGCTCAAAATCGCCCCGAAACCCGATCTCTCGCTCGAAGACCTCGAACTGGAACTCATCGACTACGGCGTTGACGAAGTGGAAGCCGACGAAGATGCAATCGTGCTCTACGGCCCCTTCGAAGAATACTCTAACATCCAGCAGTATCTCGAAAGCAACGGCTTCGAAATCATCTCTACCGAATTTGTGCGCATCCCCAACGATGTGAAAGAGGTGACCGAAGAACAACGCGAAACCCTCGACAAGCTTCTTGAGAAACTCGAAGAGGACGAAGACGTGCAGAACGTGTTCCACAACATCGCCGAGTAAAATCAACGCTCTCTGCGGCGATAACACCATAACAAACCCACAATGGCTATAATGACCACTTTGCGGCCATTATAGCCATTATCGCTAAATAACCCCTCCCCGGTCAATTTTGGCCGGTTAACCCCTTGCAACCAAGATTATGTTTTCAGGAATAGTTGAAGAAGCCGGACGCGTGGTGAATGTTACCCGCGACGGCGGCAACGTGCACCTCACCATCAGTGCCTCGTTTGCCAAAGAACTTAACATCGACCAATCGGTGGCACACAACGGCGTGTGCCTCACCGTGGTGAACCAGCCCGGCGACGGCACCTACACCGTCACCGCTATCGACGAAACCTTACGCCGCAGCAACCTCGGCCTGCTCAACCCGGGCGACCGTGTGAACCTCGAACGCTGCATGATTATGAACGGCCGCCTCGACGGTCACATAGTGCAGGGCCATGTGGATTGCACCGCCGAGTGTGTCGACATTGAAGAGGTCGACGGTAGCCGTTACTTTAAATTCCGCTACGACGTGGAGCGCGAGCTTATCCGCAAAGGCTATGTAACGGTGGAGAAAGGCTCGGTGTGTGTCAACGGTGTCAGCCTCACAGTGTGCGACTCCGAGCGCGATTCGTTCCGCGTGGCCATCATCCCCTACACCTTCGAGCACACCAACTTCGGCGACATCCACGTTGGCTCTCGTGTCAACATCGAATTCGACATCATCGGCAAATACATCTCCCGCATGATTGCCGAATAACCTCTCGGTGCAAAAAATAAGCGAGGTCTTTGCTCACGCAGAGACCTCGCTTTTTGGCTTACATTTTTATGGTTAGAACTCCTTGAGAAAAAGGATAACTCTATTATGTGGTTATAATATTACTAATAAACTGTTTACATTTCCGTGGGGGTGCCGATTATCTCACGATGAGTTTCTCGGCTTTGTTGCCTTGACGGCGGATTACCAATTGTCCGGCAGCGGGGTTGGCGATGCGCACACCTTGCAGGTTGAAGTATTCAACCGGTGCGTTGGTGTCGGTGTCGGCAACTGCAACGTTTTCAATTGATGTGCTCGCTGAGAGTGTTGGCAATTGCACTGCTGTCAGGAAGCCGTGGAATGCGCTGTAGGCGTCGGTTGTGGCTTCGGTTTCATCGCCGATGAAGTTTTTGAGCTGCTTTGAGTAGGTTGTGCCCACCAACTGATGTGTCTCGTTGTTGAAGCAAGCTGAGAGCACTGTTGAGGTGCCTTTCCAGAGCGCTGTGCTATCCAGCAGTTCGCCTGTGGTGAGGTCGTAGCTGAACAGGTAGGTCGTTGCATCACCGAGCACGTAGCCGTAGGTGTAGAGCTTATTGTCGTCGGCAGCTTCGATTGCGTAGAAGTCGTTACCAATATTCTTCTTTGAGAGGTAGAGCGTGGCGCTGAGGTCGTTGGTTTTTACACGTGCAACCATATTTTCCAATTTGGCAGCTTGAGAGGTGCCGAGGGTTGTTTCGCCCTGTGCGAAGCCTCCGTTGAGTGAGCCGCAGAGGTAGAATTCGCCGTCGTAGGCCACGATGTTTTGCAACTGAGCGTTATTGGCTGTTCCGGTGGCTTTCAGTGCGCCGGCGCTTTCGCAGGTCATTGTTGCGCAGTCAACCACACCGTAAACGATGTTTGATTTCGAGTTGATGTCGGCAGCTTGACCGAAGTAGGTGTAGGTGGCACCGTCGAGGGCATTTACCACCGAACCGCAGTAAAGTTTGCCGTTGTTGTAGGTGATGTGGGTGCTTGCTTCCTTCGAGGCGTAAGCGCTCTCGGCGTTGTTGGTGAGCACAGTCACGAAGTTACCTTCCGAGTCGTATTTTGCGATGAAGGCGTCACCTTGATCCTCAATCTTGGTGCTTACCTTGCCGTTTTTGGCTGTGATGGTGGTGCCGCCAAAGTCAACCGAGGTTTTGTAGTAACCTGCAACATACACGTTGCCGACTTCGTCGGCGGTAACATCGGTGAGGGTTGAAGCGTTGGCGTCAAAGATGGTTTTGTCGGCATCGCCGAAGGGGTTGCTGTAAATCTCTTTGTGCCATTCCACAGCACCGTCGGCGCTGAATTTGATGAGCACGCCAACGTAGGGGCTCTTGCTGTTGGTGTCGTTGTCGTTGGTGATTGTCAACGCGTTGTTGGCGGTGTCGGTGAGGGTAATCAGTGAGGGAGCATCGCCGGCAGCATTGCTGTTGAAGGTGGCGTTGCATGAGAGCACCACACCACCGTCGGCGGTCTGTGCCAGGTAAAGTGAGTTGGCCGATACGTTCGACAGGGTGGGAGTTACGCTCCAACGGAGGTCACCTTGGTTGTCGATACGACCAACGATGAAATCTTTCTGATAGGCTGTGAGCACTGTGTTTTGGGCAGCGATGGTGGTTTCACCCCAAGTGATGTCGGTGTCGGTTGCCGGCTTTGAGAACTGGCCAACCATGTAGTAATCGCCGTCGGGAGCTGCGATAACGTTTTCCACGTTGCTCATCACATTGTTGCCTGCATTCAGGCACTTTGTCCATTGCCATTGGCCGTCGATTGCGTATCCGCAAACGGCTGTGTTAGCTGCTAAAGTAGCTATGAGTAAAAATTTCTTCATTCTTTACTGTGTTTTTAG
>CAZDIC010000102.1:0-5925 GCA_964505395.1 uncultured Alistipes sp.
GATTGTTCTTAGTTAGGTTATTGGAGTGGCGAATATCGCGACGCCACAGTTAGGTAGTTACAAAGTTAATAAATTGGTTTGAAATATCGCCTACACACACTGTGGAATTGCATTCGGATGCGACAAATCGACACACCCCGATGTGGCGTAAGGGGCGAATGAGGGTGAAAAAGTGAGGTTGAAATGTGTGGCGATGTGGCGAAAAGTTGTAAATTTGTAATCTGAATAAAACAAGGCAACTACCCTTTTCAAGAGCCCGAATTAGCAAGAGACACATTATCACACAGATACGCGCCTCAACGATAAGGAGATTACCGGTGTATAAGCCTCACCGACAGGATGCTGATTGAAGCGCTCCACGGTGGCAACAAACCGGACGGTGGAAATCGTAGCTGTAAAAATTAACTTACCTTTATAAAAGCAAAAAGGACCTGCAACATGGAACTGTTTGAACGATTAACCCAACGCGCGAAGGCAAATCGCCGCCGCATTGTGCTTCCCGAAGGAGCAGAAACTCGTAACATCACAGCCGCCGACCACATCTTAGCCGACGATCTGGCAGATATCATCTTACTTGGCAACGAAGCCGAAATCAAGGCTCAAGCCAAAGCATTAAACCTTGAACACATCGGGAAGGCCACCATTTTGGACCCCAAAGATGAGAAAAACATCGACAAATATGCACCGCTGTTTTTTGAGCTCCGCAAGAAGAAAGGTATCAGCATGGAAGATGCACGCCGCTTTACTTCCGACGAACTCTACTTCGGTTGCTTGATGGTTAAAGCCGGCGATGCCGACGGCATGGTGTCAGGAGCCATCCACACCACCGGTGATGTGTTGCGCGCAGCATTCCAGGTAATCAAAACCGAAAAGGGTATCAGCACCGTTTCAGGCGCATTTATCATGTTGCTCCCCGAAGGTTCGCCCTACGGCTCAAACGGTCTGATGGTGTTTGCCGACTGCGCCGTTGTTCCCGACCCCGATGCACAGCAATTGGCCGAAATCGCAGTGTGCGCAGCCAAAACAGCTCGCGACGTTGCCGGAATCGACCCGAATGTTGCCATCCTGTCGTTCTCAACCAAAGGCAGCGCCAAACATGAACGCGTTGACAAGGTTATCGAAGCCACACGCATTGCCCACGAAATGGCTCCCGATTTGAAACTCGACGGTGAACTGCAAACCGATGCCGCCATTGTGCCGGTTGTAGCAAGCTTGAAAGCTCCTCAGTCGGAAATTGCCGGCAAAGCAAATGTGTTGGTATTCCCGTCGCTCGAAGTTGGCAACATTGCTTACAAGCTCGTGCAGCGCATTGCCGGTGCTGAAGCTGTAGGCCCGCTGTTGCAAGGCTTGGCCGCTCCGGTAAGCGACCTGTCGCGCGGATGTGTTGCCAACGACATCTACAAGACTATCATCATGACAGCCAACCAGGCTATACACGACTAAACTTAGTTGCCTATCAAATCCTTAAAAACACAAACCAATCAAATTACAAAAAAGATGAAAATTCTTGTTCTCAACTGTGGCAGTAGTTCAGTGAAATACAAACTCATTGACACAACCAACAACGAAGTAATGGCTGAGGGTGGAGTTGAAAAAATCGGCTTACCCGACGGCTTTTTGAAATATAAACTCGCCGATGGCTCAAAAGCCATCAAAGAATTGGGCAAAACTGACCACAAAGGTTCGGTAAAGGCTGTTCTTGACCTGCTCACCGACCCGAAGGTTGGCTGCATCAAATCATACGATGAAATTGATGCCGTTGGCCACCGCGTGGTGCATGGCGCCGAAAAGTTCAGCAAGAGCGTGTTGCTGACCGACGAAGTTATGCAGCAGGTGAAAGACTGCTACGACCTCGCTCCGCTTCACAACCCGGCCAACGTTACCGGTATTGAGGCTGTTGAGGAGATTCTGCCCGGCATCAAGCAGGTAGGTGTGTTCGACACAGCTTTCCACCAAACCATGCCGGCGAAATCTTATATGTATGCCCTTCCGTATCGCTTCTACACCGAGGACGGTGTACGTCGCTACGGCTTCCACGGCACAAGCCACCGTTACGTGTCGGCTCGTGTGTGTGAGATTCTCGGCGTAGACATCAACACTCAACGCATCATCACCTGCCACGTGGGCAACGGCGGTTCAATCACTGCAGTTGTTAACGGCAAGAGCGTTGACACCTCGATGGGCCTCACCCCCACCGAAGGTTTGATGATGGGTACTCGCGTGGGCGACGTTGACGCAGGCGCTATCGCCTACATCATGAAGAAACACAACCTCACCGTCGACGACCTCCAGAAGGTAATCAACAAAGAGAGCGGTGTGATGGGCATCAGCGGCAAATCATCGGATATGCGCGAAATCGAAGCTGCAGTAAATGCCGGTGACGAACGTGCCACCTTGGCCCTTGACATGTATGAGCAACGCATCACCAAATACATTGGTGCTTACGCAGCCGAGATGGGCGGTGTTGACATCGTTGTGTTCACCGGTGGTGTTGGCGAAAACCAAACCGGCCTGCGTGCAAAAGTGTGCGAACCGTTGGCATTTATGGGCATCAAGCTCAACCAAGAGGTTAATGCAGTTACACGTGGCACCGAAACAGTGATTTCATCGGCAGATTCAAAGGTTAAGGTTGTGGTAGTGCCCACCGACGAAGAGTTGATGATTGCACGCGACACCGAGGCTATCGTTGCCGGTAAGTAACCATTGAACCAACAACCGATATGCTTGACTTCGTAACATGGACAGCCAACCCGGTGCTCTTTAGCCACGGCGTTACGGTGCGTTGGTATGGCTTGATGTTTGTAATCGGGTTTCTGCTCGGCTACAAAATCATGGAGCGGATATTCCGCCATGAGGGAGCCCCCGAGAAATGGCTCGGCACTCTGCTCATCTATGTAGCCATCGCCACCATTGTGGGCGCGCGTTTGGGCCATGTGTTCTTCTACGCGTGGGATTACTACTCGCAACACCCCATCGAAATTCTCTACACTTGGGAAGGGGGCTTGGCAAGCCACGGCGGCACCATCGGCATCATGATTGCCATATTCATCTTCTCGAAATATGTTTCGAAGAGGAGTGCACTGTGGACTTTCGACCGCTTGGTGATACCGATTGCCCTTGTGGGTGCACTGATTCGCATCGGCAACTTGATGAACCACGAGATTTACGGTCATCCCACCGACCTGCCGTGGGGCTTCCGCTTTGTGGTGAACCTGCAACAGTGGATGCACGGTGCGGAACCGATATTCTCAGCGCCCTCTCACCCCACTCAGCTCTATGAAGCCGCCTGCTACTTGGCGCTCTTCGGATTGCTGATGTGGATGTATTGGAAACGCAACGCCGAGCGCCGTCCCGGGCTGATTTTCGGAGTGTTCTTCATCTGGCTTTTCAGCAGCCGATTCCTGATTGAGTTTGTCAAGAACCCACAGGAAGCATTTGAGGTAGGCATGACCCTCAACATGGGGCAATTGCTCTCCATTCCGTTCATCCTTCTCGGCATCGGTTTGGTAATCTACTCGCTTACGCGCCCTGCCGTTAACATCGAGTTCCCCAACAAATTTGCCGAGGAACTTGAAGCGGCAAAGCCACACGGCAAGCATTAACAACCGATAGCGCGTTGCCACATCGCCATCATTGCGAGGCAACGCACTCAATCGAAGATTAGCCGTTATTAGCTATAAATCACAAAAAATCGCAGATGCAACTGTTGCATTTGCGATTTTTTCATTATCTTTGCGCACTCAAATGCGCCACACCCTGCGAGCCGGAGGCAAGAGAGCCACACAGCATTGGCAGGGGCAACGAGGCGAAACATGGGGATGACCGGTTTTGACAGCGTGTAGAGGTGGTGTGTAAGCATGCAGAGCAATAATGCCTACGCTCTATAATCTGGGACATTGCAAATTTAAATGGCGAAAACAACTACGCTCTCGCTGCCTAATTGAAGTATAGTAGATTAGCTTTATTCCCGCAACAGTTGCAGGAACGAGACATCGCCCGATTGTCATTTTCCCGAGACTAATCGATCAGGCGGTGCAGATAAATCGGGGATAGGAGTCCAAGTGTTGCGCGCGGATTCCGAAATTTTAGCAACTAAGGGCAACGTTGGTGGTTTCAAGCCTGCGGGGCCACGAAAATCAAGTTGAAACTAAGCATGTAGAAAGCTCATTAGTTCCACGTTTGGACGAGGGTTCAAGTCCCTCCATCTCCACCATTCCAGCACAACAAGTGCGAGCACCGCCACGGCGCCCGCACTTGTTGTGTTTTCCCCTGCTTATATCAATGCCTGTGTGAAGCCAAAACGGCAACAAACTGTAAGTGTAGACAGATTAGCACACACTATTTATTGTATTTATTTGGTGAAATACAAACAAATTAGTAACTTGCAGGCGTTAACGAGATACTTCTATAGACATCTTAGCACCAGGCAAGCGCTGCTTAGCATCTTATGACAAGTTAATGCCCTCAAAATGAGGAGCCACACCGTGAGAATCGCAATAAGAAGGGCACCGACCAAAGCACGAGAGCTAAGCGTTGAAGCTACATTATCACATACGAAACGAAGCAGATACACACGCAATTTTACCGGTCAGCGAATGGGGCTGATGCCTATAGGTGGCTTGTTAGCATTAACGCGTTACCTACTATGGATTATATCTACGAGTCGAATTTGTTGTATAGCCCTGAACACCTTGCATGTTCTAACTATCTGAAGAACGTGAAATATGGTTTTCGCTATCGCGAGTATCCCGAAGGCTGCGAAGTGGCCCGAGATGCCAGCTATGCCAACGTGTTGATGTTTATCATAAGTGGTAAAGTGGAGGCCAACATTCTGCTCTACTCACCAAAGATTATCAACTCGGGCGAGATGTTTTTAATCCCGGTAAACTCATTTTTCAACTTTAAATGCTTGGAGCCCACCATTGCCATCGCTTTTGTGTTTGAACATTGGGCTTTCAATTGCACGAAGATGCCGTTTGACGCGCTGAAGAAGTACAATGAGAACAAAGTCAGCGACATCTACGTGGAAAAGATTAATGCACAACTGATGCAGTTTCTTGAGCTTACAAAGCTCTACCTACGCAACGGCGTGAACTGCTCTTACCTGCACAAACTCAAAGCCGACGAACTGTTTTTGGTACTTCGTTCGTTTTACTCCAACGAGAAACTGTCGTCGCTATTCTACCTGATGCTCGACGGAGCAATGGACTTCCGCCTGTTTTGCATTCAGAATGTGAACCAAGTGAAGAGCATCAACGAACTTGTGGCCCTGTCGCACATGAGCCGTACAACGTTCTACAACACCTTCCGCGCAGAATTTGGCGATGTGAGCCCCAAAAAATGGCTCAACACCTACATTCACCAGCGCATACTCCACCTCGCCGCCACCCCCGGCATATCGGCAAAATCGCTGATGTATAAAGTGGGATTTGAAGATGAATCGTCGTTCGCACAATACTGCCGGCGCCACTTTGACCGCACACCCTCGGAAATCATCAAAGAGTGTGGAGGTATACGCACCGACATATAATCGCCCCGATTGCCGTCTGCGGCAACCGTAGTCGATTGTATGTGCAAAAAACAGAAATAACAAGAACCGTTCAACAAGGGAGCCTTCAAAGTTCTCGTGTGCTGCATGTATTGTAGTTAGAAAACTCCCCTGTTGATTTTAACGGTTCAAGAACACGTTGCTGTCGCCTTGAGCGACACGTGTGAATTAGTATTAGAAATAGAGTATACCATTAAAACTTCAAACGCATTACATGTTATTAGAAATTCAACAAATTTTACAGTGTGTGTTAGTAATAGTATGGATTGCTATCTCTTTAGCTTCGTCCCATCTCTAATTTCACGTTGCAAAGATACGGCAGAAACAGGAGTAACAACCTCTCATTTTTTCCTAAACTCTTAATATTATATCTTCCT
>CAZDIC010000103.1:0-5850 GCA_964505395.1 uncultured Alistipes sp.
TAAGCTCGGCAACACCTGCGTGGAGGAATGCGCCTGAGAAGTCGCCGTTGGTAAACGGAGTGGTGCGTTTCAAGAATGCATCGGTCTTGTCGGAGTTGGCAAGGTCGGCGCTGGCAACAATCATGTTGTTAACCTTCTGAGCGAGTGTGTCGAGCACGGCTGCAGAAGCGGCACGAGTTGCAGAGCCTGATTTCTGTGCGATGGCCGAGAAGTCGATTTCGGGCAATTTGCCGTTGATGTAGTCTTGGAGTTGCTGAGCCAATTCGGGGTTAGCTTTAGCCCATTCGGCTTCGGCAGCTTTGCGTTTTGCGCAGATGGCGCGAAGTTCTTCGCGACGGTCAGCGTAAAGTTTTGCAACGTCGGCGGGAATCTTCCAGGGGTCGTTGGGGTCAGCGCCGAGGTTTTCCATTGTTTTGGCATAGTCGGCACCCGAAGCGCTCAGAGGTTGGCCGTGGGTTGAGCATTTGCCTTCAAAGTTTTCGCCGGTGGCTGTAACAGCACCTTTACCCATTACGGTGTGGCCGATGATGAGTGTGGGGGCTTTTGTTTCAGCTTGTGCTGCGGTGAGGGCGTTGGCGATAGCAACGGCGTCGGTGCCGTCAACTTCGATAACGTTCCAACCCCATGCACGATATTTTTGTGCTACATCTTCGCGGTCAACAGCCTCAACGTTGGTCGACAACTGCACTTTGTTGCTGTCGTAGAACATGATGAGGTTCGACAAGCCGAGGTAGCCTGCAATGCGGCCTGCACCTTGTGAAATCTCTTCCTGTACACCACCGTCAGAGATGAATGCGTAGGTTTTGTGGCTTACGATATCGCCGAAACGAGCTTGGAGGAAGCGTTCTGCGATGGCGCAACCAACAGCCATGGTGTGGCCTTGGCCGAGGGGGCCTGAAGTGTTTTCAACACCGCGCTCAACATCGAGTTCGGGGTGACCGGGGCACACGCTGCCCCATTGGCGCAATTGCTGAAGCTCATCGGTGGTGTATTTGCCTGAGAGGGCCAACACAGAGTAGAGCATCGGCGACATGTGGCCGGGGTCGAGGAAGAAACGGTCGCGTGCAATCCATGTGGGATTGTCGGGATCGGTTACAAGGAATTGTGAGTATAACACATTCACGAAGTCGGCGCCACCCATGGCACCGCCCGGATGACCTGACTTTGCTTTTTCTACCATAGATGCAGCAAGCACTCTGATGGTATTCGCGGCGCGATTAACTGTTTCAGTGTTCATCTGTCGATAGGTTTTTGGTGTAAAACGATATATTGTTAAGTTGCTTATTCAACATTTTTAATGCGAAATCCCGATAACCGCCCGGCGCGGGGCCGAGCGATTACGGGAATATCTTGTTCTAAATGCTATGTACCTTATTTATATATAACATTCACGCGATTTAGTCTTCAACGGGGATGTCGGTGTTAACGTTCTTGCAGCCAACAACGCCGTAGAACAGGATGTAGGCCAACATCAACACGATCAGCCAGTAAGAAGCCATGTAGCCGCAAGCACCGGCGATAGCGTTCTGTACCAGCGGCATGATGCCACCGCCAACAACCATCATCATGAAGATGCCTGAAGCCTGTGCGGTGTATTTGCCAAGGCCTTCAACAGCGAGGTTGAAGATGCCGCCCCACATAACCGAGGTGCAGAGACCGCAGAGGATGAGGAACAGGGCACTCATAGGCACTTGGGCAATTGAGCCGTCGGCAGCGGTGTAGATGAATCCGGGCACGTTGAATGTAACGCTCTTCGGAGTGCAGATGGCGATAATTACAAGGATGATTGCTACAGCCGACACGGCGATGATTTGGGCGCGAGTGCTTACGCTACCCGAGATGGCGCTTGAGAGTGTGCGGCCAACGAGCATCAACAACCAGTAGATGGCTACGATAGCACCGGCGATAACCGAAGCGTCGCCGATAACGCCTGCACCGTTAGCTCCCTGCTCCGAGAGGTAGAAGTTCAAGGTGCCGGGGATGCCGATTTCGATACCTACATAGAAGAAGATGCCGATAACGCCGAGCACACAGTGACGGAAGTTCCAGGGGCTGTGGCTGTATTTTACTTTTTTACCGATAGCTGATTGGTTCGGTTCGGGGATGGTCACCTTCCAGATGATAAGGAATGCAGCGATGAACACGCCCATAGCGATGAACAGCAACGGAGCAACGTCGCTCATAGCTGTTGACTGGGTGAGCACACCGATAAGAGCACCAACGAAGAACGGGGTCAATGTGCCTGACAATGAGTTCAGGGCGCCACCCGACTGGATGAGCTGGTTACCTTTGTTACCACCGCCACCGAGAAGGTTAAGCATGGGGTTTACAACGGTGTTAAGCATGCACACGCAGAAACCGCAAATGAATGCACCGAGAAGGTAAACGAAGAAGTTGAGGCAAACGGTGCTGCCTGCGATAACACACACGGGGGTATCGGCACCTACGAGGCTTGAGAGATACTGTACGAACAAACCGACTACACCGATGGCCATGGCCCAAAGTGCTGTCTTTTTGTAACCGATTTTAACCAAAAGGTTGCCTGCGGGGATACCCATAAACAGATAGGCAAGGAAGTTCATCATGTTGCCCATCATGCCGAGCACTGAGTTGCCGGCATATTTGTAGCCCCAAATAGTTCCGATAGGAGCTGCAAGATTTGTTACGAATGAAATCATTGCGAAGAGGAAGAACATCGCAATAATCGCAATCGTGCGCGCGTTTGCGCTTTGTTTTGATTGTGACATAATTAGGTTATTTTATTGTCTGAATTTAAGGTATAAAAATTACTTTTATGTTAGGTTGGCGCGCTAAGAGCACACGCCGTGACAAAATTACGGAAATTTTTCTATCTCACAAAAACTTTCGGGGGTTAGTGAGGCGGCTTTTGGTTAAACTTGCGTAAAATAAGTGCTCTCGGCATTAGTAACGGTTGCCCGACGTGGTGGTAGCGGCCAAAATTAGTAACGGCGGCCGGTGTTAGTAACGGTCGCCGAAAATGGCGCTTCCCACTCTCACCATTGTTGCACCACACTCAAGGGCGATGGGGTAGTCGTGGCTCATGCCCATGCTCAAGGTGTCGAATCCGCGCAGGTCGGGGGTAATTTCGTTGATGTGTTTGAATGTGTCGGCAATGAGGGTGAAATCGGCCACAATGCGTGAGCGGTCGTCGGTGTTCGATGCCATTCCCATCACTCCGCAGATGTGGGTTGCTTTCAGGGTCTCAAATTTACGTTGTGTAAAGTAGTCGATCAGTTCTTCGGGTGAGAATCCGAATTTTGTTTCCTCTTTCGCCACATGGAGCTGCAACAGCAAGCGTTGCACGATGCCCTCCTTTGCGGCTTCCTCGTCGATTATGTTGAGCAGACGTTCGGTGTCGACGCTCTCAATCATGGCCGGACGAAGTTTGAGCAGTTGGCGCACCTTGTTTGACTGCAGGTGGCCGATGAAGTGCCATGAAATGTCGGCCGGCAGTGCGGGCACTTTCTGTGTCAGCTCTTGCACGCGACTTTCGCCAAACACGCGTTGACCTGCTTCGTATGCCTCGGCGATAGCTTCGGCCGGATGAAATTTCGACACCGCCACCAAGGTTACCCCGCCGGGCAGGGTATCCTTAATGTGGTGTAGATTTGTTGCGATTGGTTGATTATTCATCTTTCTTTGATGAGTCGCCGGAAGTTTTCACTTTGTAAACGTCCATCAACAGGGTTTCTGTGATTGAAACGATTTCGAAGTCGGCCATGGTGCCCTTCATGTTCTCCATGAAATTGTCGTAAGCGCCTTTGAAGTCGCTGCCGGCAACCAGGATGAGCGATGCCGATTTCTTTTCAACGGCTGTCTTTTCGTCGATGGTGATGAAAGCAACTTTCACCATGTACCATTTGTCGGCTGAATCGTCCCAGAAAATTTCGCTGATTTTGGTGCGCTTCACAGCGTTAACGTTTACTTCGCCGCTGATGAAGGGTGTTTGTTCTTCGATAATGCGGGCCTCAGCTTCAGTGAAGCTTAATGCATCTACCAAATATGCTTCTGTAACTTTTTTGATTGAGCCGTTTTCTTGGGTCTTGTCGTAACGTATTTTACATTCAAACCAGCTTGCCATAATTTTTTGAAACTAAATCCTTAATAAATTTGTACTGTCAGATATAATTGTTTACTTTTGCTCTCGGCTCCGTTTAGGCTCCGTTTGCGAAAAAGTAACACAAAGGTAGCGCGAAAATGTTGAGTATGCAAGTGGAAAATCATTATCAGCGATTTTGTAATGGTGAAAGAATCTTTATTCCGTAGGGCAGTGTCGATGTATGTCGACGGCTTCAAGGCGATGACCGTCGGTCGGAAGCTTTGGGTCTTGATTCTTGTGAAACTGGCGATACTGTTTCTTGTGTTTAAACTCTTCTTTTTCCCCGACTTGCTGCAGAAAACCTATGATACCGATGAGCAACGGGCTCAGGCTGTGCGCACAGCTCTCGCACCGGAGTGAAGCTGTTGCACCGCAGCCGTTGGTGTGTTGCACTGAAACCATTTAAAACATTCACTAATATCATTTAACAACTCAATTCATGGACGAACTTCTTAGCACCATTGATTGGTCGAGAGCGCAATTTGCGCTGACTGCGATTGTACACTGGCTGTTTGTGCCACTTTCCATCGGTTTATCGCTCATTGTGGGCATCATGGAAAGTATTTACTACAAAACCGGTAACGAACGGTGGAAACGTATTGCCAAATTTTGGATGCTGCTTTTCGGCATCAACTTTGCCTGTGGTGTGGCTACGGGTATCATTCTCGAATTTGAATTTGGTACCAACTGGTCGAATTACTCTTGGTTTGTGGGCGACATTTTCGGTGCCCCGCTTGCCATTGAAGGCATTGTGGCATTCTTCATGGAATCCACCTTTATTGCCGTGATGTTCTTTGGCTGGAACCGCGTGAGCCGCGGGTTCCACCTCGCCTCAACATGGCTTACCGCCCTCGGCATCTGCCTGTCGGCTTATTGGATTTTGGTGGCCAACTCGTGGATGCAATATCCCGTGGGCACCGATTTCGACCCGGCTCAAATGCGCAACGTGATGAGCTCGTTTGCCGATGTTGCTCTTTCGCCGGTGGCTGTCAATAAATTTTTCCACACCGTGCTCTCCGGTTGGGTGCTCGGCGCCGTGTTTGTTGTTGGCGTGAGCGCATGGTTCCTGTTGAAGAAGCGCAACGAGGAGTTTGCCAAGCAGAGCATGCAGATTGCCTCGTGGGTAGGCCTCGTGGGTATTCTGCTCACCATGTGGACCGGCGACGGCTCGGCAGTGCAGGTGGCAAAGGTGCAACCGATGAAACTTGCTGCCATGGAGGGCCTTTACGATGGCTCGTGCGGACAGTCGTTGGTGGGTTTCGGCATTGTGAACCCCGGCAAGGAGCGCACCGACAATCAACCGGCTATCCTTGGCGAGATTGCTATCCCTTACGGTCTTTCTATCCTCGCCAATCACGATATGAACAGTTTCGTGCCCGGCATTAACGACCTTATTAACGGTGTGGCTATCAACGCTGAGGGCGATACCATCAACACTGTTAGCTATGCCGAACGCATTGAGCGTGGTCGTGCCGCCCAGCAAGCGCTTCGCGACTATGATGCCGCTCTCAAAGCGGGTGATGAGGCTGCTATGCAGCAGGCCGATGAGGCCATTAAAGCCGATTTCAAATATTTCGGTTACGGCTATTTCGACACCCCCGATGATGCTGTTCCGCCGGTGGCTCTCACCTTCTATGCCTTCCGTGTGATGGTTATGGGTGGTGGTTATTTGATGTTGTTTTTCCTGCTGATGCTGTTTGTGGCTTATCGCAAGGAGGAGTGGCTCAAGA
>CAZDIC010000104.1:0-5844 GCA_964505395.1 uncultured Alistipes sp.
ATTGAGCATGCCATGGCTATATATGCTAATTTATTCATCGGTTTTTCTCACTTTAAATATAATCGAATAGAAGAGAGGCAGGAGCAACAGAGTGACAATGGTGCCCACAAACAGGCCGCCAATCACAGTCACCGCCAACGAGCCATACATCGGGTCGCCGATAAGCGGAATCATACCCAAAATGGTGGTGAACGAAGCGAGCATCACAGGACGCACACGGCTCACCGTGGCTTGAATCACGGCACGATATGCCGGCAAATGCTCCTCGGTCATCAGTCGCGTTATCTCGTCGACAAGCACAATAGCGTTCTTAATCATCATGCCTATCAGGCCCTCAAATCCGAGGATTGCAATGAAGGTGAACGGCGTGTTAGTGATTAACAGAGCCGGTGCGATGCCACAAATCACAAACGGGAAACATATCAAGATGATGCAGAGCTTCTTCCAGCTATTGAAGAGCATCAGCAAAATCAGGAAGATGATAATAATTACCAACGGCATGAAACTCAACACCTTGGCAATAGCCTCGCCCGACACATCGTTTTCACCTACGTAGCGCATGGTGTAGCCGGCGGGCACCGGGATGCTGTCGAGTTGCTCCGTGATGCATTGCAACACTTTTGCCGGAGTCGCTTCGGGATTCAGCGGGTCGGGGTCACACTCGGCCTGCATGGCGCGCTGACCGTTGTAGCGATAAATGTATGACTCATCCCAACGAAGCGAAGCCGAGTCAACCACAGCCGAAAGCACCGTTGAACGGAACATTTGGTTGCGTGCTTCGGGTGATACGGAGCCTGTCATAAGGCCGCTAAGGGCCGATGGATCGATATTAAAGTTTGTTGTTGTCCATACCGGAATGGTAGCCAAATCGGCCAAGCGCGAGCCATCGGCATTGCGCATGGTGATTTTGATAGGCACCATCTTGTCGTGGTCGTTGATAACGCCAACGGTGAACCCGTCGCCGGCAGCCTGCAAGGCATTACCGATATCCGCACGATTCACTCCGGCGCGCTGAGCTGCCGACTGATTATAGTTAAATGTGACTCGACGCCCCTTTGGTTGCCAGTTGTTTTCAACCGAATAAGCATCGACATATTCACAACCGCGCATCACAGCCTCTGCCTTGTCACACAGGTCGCGCAACACTTGCGGGTCGGGCCCGGCAAATTCCACCTCAACGGTGTGTGACGACGAAATCGAGAAGTTGTACTTGCGGGTGCGGATGTACACCTCGGGAGCTATGTCGCGCAGATGCTCGCGCACATTATTGCTCACCTCCTGCATGGTTTTAAAGTCCTTACAGTCCACAATCAGTTCAGCGTAGTTGTCGCCACCGGTAGGCATCGGGCGCACAAAGCAGTAACGAGCCGGGGCACCGCCGGTGTAAGCCACCACGCGGTCAACACGGTCCATGCTCTGCGCTGAATCGGCAAGTTGCAGAATGCGGTCACGCACATGGTCGGGGTCGCTCTGCTCGGGGAAATAACATTCCACCACAAACTGTTTGTAGTCAAAGTCGGGGAAGAACACATTCTTCACTTTACCCATCAGGGCGCAAGCGCCACACAGCAACGCCACAGCAGTGGCAATCGACACCGTTTTGTGGTCGATGAGCCAAACCAACAGTTTTGCGGTAGTGCGGTAAACGATGCCTTGTTGCGGAGCCTTGACCTTAACGGTCGACGGTTGCAACGGTTCCAGCCAAGTGTCGGCGCAGATAGGCACCTGCACAAGTGCCAGCACCCAACTAACCAACAAACTGACACAAACCACCAGGAAGAGGTCGCCGGCAAATTCGCCTGTCGAGCCTGGAGTGAGGTAGATGGGGAGGAAGGTGCACGCAGCGATGATGGTAGCACCAAGCAGCGGGAGGGCCGTGTTGTTACCGATGCGGAACAGGTAGGTCGACGCCGGCAAACCGCGCTTACGGTCAACCAGGATGCCATCCATAATCACCACGGCATTATCCACAAGCATACCCATCGCCACGATGAATGCGCCCAACGAAATGCGCTGCAGAGTGGTGCCCAAGGTTGACAGAATGGGGAACGATAGCGCCACTGTGAGCACCAAGCCGAAGCCGATAATCACACCGCTGCGCCAACCCATGGCAATCATCAACACCAACACCACAATGAGCACCGATTCAAGCAGGTTGAGCATAAATCCGCTCACGGCGTCATCCACCTTATCGGGCTGGAAGAAGATTTTCTCCATCTCCATGCCCACCGGGAGTGAGCCTTGCACCTCAGCCAATTTGGCATCCACAGCCTTACCCACATCGGGCACAATGGCATCGTTATCGAGGGTAATGGTTACCGACAAGGCCGGCTTGTGATTCACATACATAGCATTGCGTTGCGGCGTGGAGAGGCAACGACGCACCGTTGCCACATCGCTCAAACGCACCTTCTTACCCTCGGGGGTGTCGATAAGCAGGTTGGCAATATCTTTTTCATCAACAACGCCGTCGGTGACGGTGATGTTGTAACGGTTATCAACATTCAGTGCAGTGCCACCGTTCACGGTTTTTGTGGCATCCTGCAACATCAGCATAACCTGTGTGGGGAGCAGACCGTTACGTTTAATCTGTTCGGGCGACAATTCAATCTCAATCACCTCCGAACGGGTGCCGCCGATGTTCACACGTTTCACACCGGGCACCTTCAGCAGCTCACGACGAATCTTTTTGGCGTAGCGTTCCAGTTCCGGCAAAGTGTAACCATCGCCGGTGAACGAGTAGAACAGGCCGTAAACATCCATCATGTCGTCGACCACAATCGGCGCCATACACCCCTGCGGCAACTTCGATGCAATATCCGAAGTTTTACGGCGCACGAGGTCGAAATGCTGTTCAAGGTCTTTCGTGGGGGTTTCGCGTTTGAACTCCACACCGATATGCGCCTGGCCGGGCGTACATTCAGTGGTGATTTTGCGAATATCGGGCAAGGTGCGTAAAGCATCCTCAAGGGGTTGCGCCACCTCCAACTCCACATCATGGGCAGTAGCACCGGGATAGATGGCCACAACAGCCACCTGCTTCACCGGCACGGCAGGGTCCTCCAATTTTGGCATTTGGATGTAGCTGAGCACACCCAAAATGAGGATACCACACATCAGCGACCAAAACAGAGTGCGTCGCTGCAAGAAAAAATTAACTATGCGTGTCATAGCAGGTTACCAACGTTTGTTTCACTTGCCTGATCAATCACATGCACCTTCTCGCCGTTAGTCAGGTGGTTAACCCCGGCGCGCACAATCTGCATGCCCGGCGTAATTCCTTCACTGACAAACACCATTCCCGAAGCATCGGGCACGCCGAAAACGGTGATCGGTGTGACGGTGACGGTAGAGTCGGCCGAATTGAACTTCCACACACACGATTTGCCTTTATTCTCAAACACGGCAGCTGCGGGTATCGAAGCGCAGCCTGCCACGGCCACCTTGTTGTCAGCATTGTCGTCGGCGCTCTTGTCGGTGGCCGCTGCTCTGTTGGCGGCATTGCGCATACTGATGTCGACCGACATGTTCATGCCTGCGGTTAACTGAGCTTTGGCACCGGCATCAACCACCAACTTCAGTTGATAAAGTTGGTTATTGTCGGCACGCGGTGTGAGGCTCTCCATCTTCAAGGGGATAGCCTCCTCGGGGCGCAACGGTGTGTGACCTACAAACGATTGGAATTCGCCACGATTCATATATTCCACCACCGGAAGGTCAACCAACACTTCCAGATGGCTGTTATCCATAAGCTCGAACACAGGAGTGCCGGCGTCGACCATTTCAGATACCTCAAAATTCAATTTGGTGATATATCCCGATGCGGGAGCCTTCAATCGGCAATAGCTCAACTTGTTGGTTTGCAATGCCAACTGCGCCGAGAGCTGGTCGTAACCGGCCTCAAACCGTTCAAAGTCGTTGTCACTAAGGTTGTGGGCTGCATGAAGTTGGCGACGACGCTCCAACTCATTCTTCTGTTGCGAGTGTTGCACACGCAACTGCTTCAAACCGAGGGCGTAGTCAACAGTGTCGAGCACAGCCAGCAACTGGCCTTGGTGCACATAATCACCCTCTTTAACCAACAATCTTTTAATCTGGCCGGCGGTTTTGAAGCCCACCGAAATGGAGCGAGCCTCCTGCACTGTTGCCGAATATGTGCGGGTTTGCGCCGAACCTGCCACCTCCGGCTGCATCAACATCACGTTGTGGGCCAACTTCTTAACCTCCGATTCGCTGTTACTCGAACATGAAGCAAGCGTTGCTGCCAGAGTTCCAAATAAAATTAAAGTTCTAATACGTATCATACGGGGTACTAAATTTGCAATAACTATGCAATTGAGTAAATACTTTATATCTGTGAAATGATTCTGCAAAGTTAGCAATTTTAAAGGCGCGATTTTGGCAAAGTTTACCGATTTACTATTCCAAAAGGGCAAAAAAGCCGGCCCGAGAATGCCAAGTGAGAGCCAAGCCCCGCCTTATCAGCTTGCTATCACCCATTTAGTCAGGTGCTAACAGAGTTAGGGAGGCGGGAATGCAGTGGAGATGCAACGGCAATGTGACAGGAGATGCAAAAATGCGGAATCGGCTAAATATTTGTGTATGTGATAATTGTTTTTTGCTAAGTTTTTGTATCTTTGCGATTATTAAGCTAATGCGTTGCCACTCGAAGCCACTCAAGGCACGCGGGTGAGATGCGCAAACCGACTTTAAATGTACTACAACGTATGAATCTGATGGTTATCTGGCTCATAACAATCGTGATATGCATTGTTATTGAGGTGTTTACGGGCTGGTTGGTGTTTTTCAGTGTCGCTATCGGTGCCCTTGTGGCGCTTATAGCCGAATGGTGTGGCGCCTCGGCTGCCATACAGTTGCTATTGCTGGCCATCGCTGCCGTATGCACCTACATTGTGGCCATACCGCTTGTGAAGCGCTACCACGATAGCGCCGGCCGTCAAGCCTACTACGACAGTAACATCGGGGCACTGATTGGTCGCAAAGCACGCGTAACCGAAGCCATCGGCAACGACAGCCTTGGCCGTGTGCGTGTCGACGGCGACAATTGGCAGGCACGCACTGCCGACGGCACTGCCGTGGCCAAAGGAGCCATGGTTGAAATCACCGACATCGACAGCATCATCGTCACCGTGAAGCCGCTGCACGAAGCATAACAACACTAATCGTGCAACAACCAAAATCAAAATAACAACCTAAATCTCAATAAAGAACAATGGAAGCAACCTTAATTTTTGCCGCCGTGCTGCTATTGGCAGCGATAGTGGTAATTTCAAAAAGCATCAAAGTTGTGCCCCAGTCGGAAACCCGCGTGGTGGAACGTCTCGGTCGTTTTCACAGCGTGTTAAACCCCGGCTTGAACATCATTTTGCCGTTTATCGACAAGCCCAAAGCGGTCTACACTCGTCGCATTGAGGAACTTATCGGTGGCCGACAGGTGATTCGTATGACCATGACAAGCGTGATTGACCTGCGCGAACAGGTGTATGATTTCCCCTCACAACAGGTTATCACCCGCGATAACGTGACCACCGAAATCAACGCCTTGCTATATTTCCAGATTGTCGACCCCAAAAAGATGGTGTATGAAATCGACAACCTACCCAACGCCATCGAGAAGTTGACACAGACCTCACTGCGTAACGTTATCGGTGAACTTGAACTCGACGAGACTCTAACCTCACGCGACACCATCAACTCAAAGCTCCAGACCATCCTCGATGATGCCACCAACAAATGGGGCGTGAAAGTGAACCGCGTGGAGCTGCAAGACATCACCCCTCCCGAATCGGTGAGAGTAGCGATGGAGAAGCAGATGCAAGCCGA
>CAZDIC010000105.1:0-1118 GCA_964505395.1 uncultured Alistipes sp.
GTTGTTGGCGGTCTGACCATGGTGATGTCGTTCTTCACAAATGCCCTCACCACCGCCATTCAACGCTACATGAATGTGGAGCTCGGCAAAAACGGGGGCAAAGATATCAACCTTGTGTTCTCGGCAAGCTGGCTCTGCGTCATAGCCATGACCGCCATATTTCTCATCCTTGCCGAAGGGGTGGGCTTATGGTTTCTCAACAACCAACTCTCCATCCCACCGGGACGTATGGCCGACGCACAAACAGTGTTTCAAATGTCGATGGTGATAGTGATTTTCGAAATGCTGCGAGTGCCCTACAGCTCGCTCATCATCTCCTATGAGCAAATGTCGTTTTACGCCTACAATTCAATCATTGAATCGATGCTGAAACTCATCACCGTGTTTCTGCTATCGCTCGTAGGCGGGTCGAAGCTGTTGGCCTACATGACATTCCTTATCGGAGTGGCATTCGTTGTCAACATCAGCTACATATGGTTTTGCAAACACACCCACCCCACAATCCGTTATTCGCGCCACGTGAGCTACTCACAAGTTAAGGAAATCAGCAAATTTGCCGGCTGGAATGTGTTGTCGTCGCTCTCCGACATCAGCTACATGCACGGTTCATCGCTTATCCTCAACATGTTTTTCGGAGTAACCCTCAACGCCACCATGGGTGTGGCAAATCAGGTGAGAACAGCCGTCACGGCCTTCACCAAGGGGGTTCAAACCGCTGCAAATCCGCAAATCATCCAAAGTTATGCTAACGGCGACCACAAAGCCTTCACAGGCCTCTTCACCACCATCTCGCGCATAGCTTGCTACCTTATAATCTTCATCGGCACCCCGATACTTATCAACACAAACTTGGTGCTCAACACTTGGCTTGCCACCCTCCCTCCACACGCAATCGTGTTCGTGAGGCTGATGATTGTGTTCTGCATAGTTGATTCGCTTACCGGGCCGTTGTGGGTGACCATGCAGGCTTGTGGGAAAATTGCCGTTTACCAAATCGTGATAAGCACTGCCTGGCTCATCAACCTGCCGATAACCTACATAGGCTATCGCGCCGGCATGCCCCACTATTGGCTCTTGGTGGTGATGATTGTGTTCTCGGCGGTAATCACGGTGATACG
>CAZDIC010000105.1:1218-2728 GCA_964505395.1 uncultured Alistipes sp.
AAAAAATCATTCAAAGCAATTGCCGTAATGCTCGGCATGGCATTATCATTCTCACTCGTCAGCTGTGGCGATGATGACCCCGGCGATGACAAAGGCGGTCAAAACGACGAAACCTACTACCTGTTTGCGCAATGCACAGTGAACCTCCCGCAAACTTATTACGATTTTTGCGATGTTGTGGCCACTTACACCGACATTGACGGCACAACCAAAACAAAAACCCTCACCGCCGACGACACATGGTCAACTTCGACCGTGAACTACGACAATGCACCCAAAAACTTCTCCTACAAAGTGGTTGCAACACTTAAAGCCAACTATCCCGAAATCGTTCCCGATAGCGCATACGCCGTTGGCAAAAACTGCTACATGAACTTCTTCAAATACACCGAAGCCGAGGCTAACGACACCAAGTATGCTTTCCAAAAACTTGCATCGGGTTCAGGCTCTCACAATGTTAGTGGTGCCACTCTGATTCAGTATCTTCAAAAGCGCCCCTCACTCATCGACCGCACCATCAACATTGAAACAGGTGTAGTGCAAACAGGCGTGGAATCAACCGTTGACGCAGCTGAATAATCCACTGAGCACACCGCATGAAACGTACCCACACACTCTTAACAGCACTGGCCATGATGACAATTGCGGTTGCTTGCACAAGCGCCCCGGTTGCCACATCGGCCGGTGCCGAATTTGTTCCCGCAGCGCCCGATTATGCCGATGCCGCCATGTGGCACATTGAGCTAAACGATAACGGCAGCGGAGCCGACCTGTTTTACATCCCCTCAACCTGGGAATATGATTGGACCACCGCCGACAGTGTCACCTCTCACTATGCCGACATCACCAACCCGCAGCATCTCGCCGACATGAACATCGAGATGACCGCGGCTGCCGCATATATGGCCGACGGTAACAATTTCTACTCCCCCTATTATCGCCATATCACCCTCGACTCATGGGCCACACTCAACGAGGACACCATTGCCCGTCGCTACAATGCCGTGCCGTTCGTCGATGTGAAAAACGCATTCAATTACTTCATCTCAAACTACAACAACCAACGCCCGTTCATTCTTGCAGGCTTCAGCCAAGGCGCAAAATCGGTTGTTGAACTGATGAAAATCATGCCCGACACCCTCCGTTCGCGCATGATTGCAGCCTATGTGCTCGGCTATAAGGTGACACCCGACGACCTCAAAGCAGCCCCGTGGATTACCGCCGCCACCGATTCAATCGACACCGGCGTGACCATCTGCTACAACTCGGTGTCGGATGTAAAATACGTTAAACCGGTGGTCAGCGCCCCCAACACCATGTGTATTAATCCTGTGAACTGGCGAACCGACAGCACCCCCGCCACACTCAACGACACCATTACGGTGACTCTCAACACCGAATATAACGTGTTGGTGCTCGAAGGGTTTGACGGTAGCTACCTGCCGAACATCCTTAACATCCTCAACGTGGGCGACTATCACGGCGTGGAGCCTTGGCTCTACAGCGAGCA
>CAZDIC010000105.1:2828-5767 GCA_964505395.1 uncultured Alistipes sp.
ACTAAAGCATGAAGAAATTTCCGCAATTCGCCTCACGGTTGATAGCGCTGATGGTGCTTGTTGGCTTCTCGCTAACCGGCTTTGCCTACCGCTATGAGTATCAAACCGTGCCCAACGACCCCACTAAGGCGTTGATTTACAATCTTCCAAACGGACTGAAAGTCTACATGTCGGTCAACAAGGACCGTCCGCGCATCAAAACCATCATCGGTGTGCGCGTGGGCAGTAAAAACGACCCGGCCGAAACCACCGGCCTCGCCCACTACTTTGAGCACCTGATGTTTAAAGGCACCGAAACCTTCGGCACACAGAACTATGCAGCAGAGAAACCGATGCTCGACCAAATTGAGCAATTGTTTGAAACCTACCGCTTCACAACCGACTCGCTGCAACGTGCGCAAATCTACCACCAAATCGACTCAATCAGCTATCAGGCCTCGCTCATCGCAATCCCCAATGAATACGACAAACTGATGGCGACCATCGGGTCGGAAGGCACAAACGCCTTTACATCCTACGACCAAACCTGCTACGTGGAGAATATCCCCGCAAACCAGATTGAGAACTGGGCCAAGGTGCAGAGCGATCGCTTCACCCACCCCGTGTTGCGTGGTTTCCACACCGAGCTTGAAGCCGTCTACGAGGAGAAAAACATGACTATGACCAGCGACATAAATAAGGTCATCGACAAAATGTTGGCGTTGCTCTACCCTCACCACCCCTACGGCACTCAAACCGTTATCGGCACTCAGGAGCACCTTAAAAATCCCTCAATCACCAACATCAAAAACTACTTCAACCAGTGGTATGTGCCCAACAACATGGCCATTGCCATGGTGGGCGACCTTGACCCCGACAACGTGATTGACATCCTTTCAAAATACTTCGGTTCACTTACCCCCAACTACGACCTGCCAAAACTCACTTTCGAGAAGGAAACTCCCATCACCGCTCCCATCACCGCCGAAGTGAAAGGCTTGGAATCGGAGATGACTTTGCTGGCATGGCGCATGCCGGGCAAGAGCGATGAGGATATAAAAGCCATTAACCTACTCGATGCCATGCTCAACAACGGCCGCTGTGGGTTGATCGACCTCAATGTTACTCAGCAGCAGGCTATGCTCGGGTGCGAAACCGGTCTGTTTGGTCTTGCCGACTATTCAGCCTATATGGCTATCGGTATGCCCAAAGAGGGTCAGAGCCTGCAGGAGGTGCAACAAATACTGCTGGAACAGATTGCCAAACTGCGCAACGGAGAGTTTAGTGAAGAGCTTGTAACCGCAGCCGTAAACAACTATAACCTTGCACTACAAAGTCTCATTGAGGATAACGACGATCTTGCCTCAACATATATCGCCTCGTTTATCGACGGCCAAGAGTGGAGCGACAACGTGAACAGAATGTTGCACATTGGCGATATCACCAAGGCCGACATTGTGGCGCTGGCCAACAAATACCTCGGCGACAACAACTATGTGATTGTGAACAAACTGCAGGCCAAAGACGACAGTGAGCTGAAGATTGCCAAACCGGAAATCACTCCCATCGCGTCTAACCGCGACGTGGAGAGTCCGTTTGTCACCGACATCAAAAACTCAACAGTCACACCCATCGAACCTCACTTCGTTGACTTCGACACCGAGCTGAGCCGCTCAAACGTGAAAAACGACCAAGTGGAGCTGCTCTACAACCGCAATGTAACCAACGACCTGTTTAAGCTCACCTTCGTGTACGACTACGGCTATGCTGCCGACAAACCGCTTTACCTGCCATCCTACACCAAATATCTCGGCACTACCGACATGACCGCCGAGGAGATTCAAACAAAATTCTACACCCTCGGTTGCAACTTCAGCATCACTACCGGGCAAGAGCGCTCACGCATCGTCCTTTCAGGATTGGCCAAGAACATGGCCCCGGCACTGGAACTGATGGAACATGTGATAAACAACTACGTGCCCGACAAAGAAGTGTGGGATGAGTATGTGGAAATGGCCATCAAGGATATGAACGACGACAAGAGCGACCAAGATGAATGTCGCTCACGTCTGAGAAGCTATGCGAAATATGGCCCCGACAACAACCCCGAGTTACAACTTGCCTACATGCCCGACCAACTGCGTCAGCTCTCGCCCAAGACGGTTACAGACGCCTTCAAGGCACTCAACACCCACCGTCACCGCGTGATTTACTACGGTCCGATGGCGCAAAACGAAGTGGAACAGATGCTCGAAACCAAGCACCAAACACCGGCAACGCTCACCGAAGCACCTAAGAATCGCCGATTTGAACCGCTCGTAACCACTGAACCGGTTATCTACCTCGCTCAGTTTGACACGCGACAACTCAACATGGGCATGATTTCAAACCGTGGCGACCTGTTTGACCCTGCACAAGAGCCTTATCGCGAACTGTTTGACACATACTTCAGCGATGGCATGAACTCCATCGTGTTCCAAGAGATGCGAGAAACCCGCTCACTATGCTACCAAGCCAACGGTGGTGTGAACATCGGCAACCGCTTCGATGATCCGTACGTATGCACAACATTCATCGGCACCCAGAACGACAAACTCATCGACGCCATCGATGCCTTCACCGACATCCTCAACAATATGCCGCAGAGCCAAGCAGCCTTTGAAATTGCCCGCAACAACCTGGAGGCAACCATCCGCACAAGCCGTACAATCAAAAACAGCATTGCTTGGAGTTGGATTAGCCGCCAAGACTACAAGCTTGACCACAGTGTCTATTCAGAGCTCTTCAAACTGCTCCCCACGCTAACCCTCGACGATGTGGTAGCCTACCAGAAAGCCCACGTAAAGGACCGCACCTACACCTACTACATCCTCGGTGACCTCAACGACCTTGACCTCGAAGGCCTCAAAAAATACGGCCGCCTCGTCATCCTCGACCTCCCCACCATCTTCGGCTACTAA
>CAZDIC010000106.1:0-5758 GCA_964505395.1 uncultured Alistipes sp.
CTGAGCGGTGGCTCAGGGGCGATATTTTGGATAGCCTTCACCAAAAGTGTGGTTTGTGGCTAAGGTTAGCTGTTTTGCTAATGGTTAGCTGTTTTGCTAATGGTTAGCTGTTTTGCTAAGGTTAGCTGTTTGTGGCTAAGGTTAGCTGTTTTGCTAATGGTTAGCTGTTTTGCTAAGGTTAGCTGTTTGTGGCTAATGGTTAGCGGTTTGGCTAACGGGGTTGGTTGTTGGGATTAGCGAACAACGATTTTGCTAACGTTCTTGCCTTGGCGACGGATAACGAGCTGGCCGGCTTCGGGGTTAGCTACGCGAACGCCCTGGAGGTTGTAGTATTCAACCGGTGCGTTGCTGTCGTTGTCGGCGGTTACGTTAGTGATGCCGGCGTTATCTTCATCTTCGTAGAGGTTGATGATGGTGTTTTCGCAATAAAGGAGCGCACCGAGATCGGGGTTCAACCAATAGTATGACTCAAGATTAATGAGAATGTTATTGTCTGCAGTAATGTTGGTTGTACCGTTAACTACGAATGATGTTGTTGCCTGAGAATCGTTTGATGCATAGAACGGGAAGTATGTGCTTCCGTCCTCTGTGTAGTCGTAGAGATGTGCATCTGTCACGCTTGCGCTTCCGCCTGTGAAGTTTACATCAACGGTAACGGGGAATGTGGCGCCGGCGAAGTTCATTACAACGAGTTTTGAGTAGTTCTCATCAGCGAAGTACCAGTAGATGGGATATGAAGCATCTTCTGTAACTTCAATTGTGTTGCCATTGTCATCGTAGTCAAGATATGTTTCGGTATCGGTAATGTGGCCGAAGGTCGGGAATGCGTTGGGCGCTTCAATGAGTTCGAGACCATAAACTTGTTTGTTCTCAATCAGGTATGCACCGAGAGCGGTGTCATCACCGTAGAGCCAATAGAGCGCACCTTCGTCACTTATCAAGAAAGAAATGTCGTTGTTGTAAATTCCGGAATCATCACTGAGGTAGAGAGAGTAGGTGTAACCGCCGTAGGTGAATACTGGAAGCTGACCGTTACCGGGGATTACCAAAGTGTTGCCGGCAACCTTTTTGCCGTCTTCATTAGTATAGGTGGTTGTTCCGATTGTTGCGGTGAATTCTGTAGTGCAGTCGAAGTACGAGAATGCTGAGAAGAAGTCCTTAACAAGGAATTCGTCGCTTTTTGAAGTGGCGGAAATGGTGAACGAATTGTAAACTTCAAAACTTTCGGTGTCCAAGTTATAGTAGAGGAGAAGGTATGTACCTGAGGGATCAACGGTGGTTGCGTTGGGGTCGCTGATGCGAGCGCGTGAAGCGGCTGCTGTGGAGCTGCTTGATACCTTTTGAATCTGCATTTTGCTGAAGTCGATGGCAGTGGGAGCAGCTTTAGCAACGCTCATTTCTTTAGCAACGGGTGTTTCGAGTTTTGAAAAGTCGAACTTTTGTGCACGGGGTGCTGCCGAAACCAAGCCAACAGAGAGGATGGCGGCTGAAAGCAATGTGTAAAGTTTCTTCATAATGAATAATTTGTGTATGAATATTTAAAAATTTATTCGTTAACAGGCATAAGCTATACTAACAAACCTAAAAACGTGCTATCGCGTTATGTTTATCTTTTTTCTTTTGTGGTGCGTATTTTTTAGAATTAACAATCTTCTTCAACAAAACACCTTAGAAAATAGTTTAAATAGAATCGAATCTCGGTTGTCTGTTTAGCTTGGCGATACCGATATATTCGGTTTCAGTGGCAAATTTATAGCTTTTTTCTTATTCTGCAAACATTTTGCGCGTTAAAAATGAGAATTTTGGTCCTCCGAGCCCTAAACGGGGATTTGGTATTGAGGAAAATTTCGATTAACTTTGCGTTCGGTAATGGAAATCGGGGGTGTGACAGGTGGAATTGACGCATTTGCGTGAGGATATGGCCCGGTAGTTCAACGGATAGAATAGAAGTTTCCTAAACTTTAGATAGCAGTTCGATTCTGCTCCGGGCTACAATAATAGATGTTGGGTGGAGATGGAATTTCAATGAGTTGGGGATAAGTTTCAAAAGGCAAAGAGATGGATGCGGCAAAATGGATGCGAGCTACGTTAATCGGGGCCATGGCTTCGATGGTGGCGGCGTGTGCGTCGATAGGCCGTCCGGAGGGTGGACCGAAGGATGTCACCCCGCCGGAGTATGTGAAGTCGACCCCGGCACAGGGGGAGGTGAATGTTGACCGCACTCGCCTCGATATTGTTTTCGACGAGAACATCTCTTTGGAAAACATCTCAAGCAAGCTGGTGGTGTCGCCGGCCCAGAAACAGATGCCGAGTGTCAGCTCTAACGGCAAACATATCACGATAAATCTGCGCGACACACTGCAACCCAACACCACTTACACATTTGATTTCTCGGATGCCATACGCGACCTGAACGAGGGGAATATCCTCGACGGGTTTGCGCTCGACTTTGCCACCGGCGAAAGCATCGACACTTTGCGTGTGTCGGGCATGGTGCTCCAGGCTCGCAACCTTGAGCCGGCACAGGGGATGGTTGTCGGTGTGTATAGCAACCTTGCCGACTCGGCGGTGAAAACTCTGCCGATGGAGCGCGTGGCAAAAACCAACCAATACGGACAGTTCACCATCCGCGGTTTGAAGCCCGGCACCTATAACATTTTTGCCCTCAACGATCGCAACAGCGATTGGCACTGGGATCGCTCGGAGGATGTGGCCTTCTCCAACTTCACCGTGTCGCCCAAAGTGGAGGCGGTGGAGGTGGCCGACACGCTCCGTTCCACAGCCGGCGAGGATTCAATCGTGGTGCGCACGGGGTGGCACTACACCCCCGACGCGGTGTTTCTCACATGGTTTAACCAAAACTATCGTGCGCAGTATCTGCGCGACTATGAGCGCACCGACCGTCGCCGTGCCACATTTAAGTTTGGCGACGTGCAGGATTCGTTGCCCGATATCCGTGTGATTAACGGGCCGAGAGCCGGACGTCGCTTGCGCGATATGTCGGTGATTGAGGCTCGCGAGGGGCTCGACTCAATTGTGTATTGGTTTAGCGACTCCATGCTGGTGAAGCAGGATTCGCTCCTGGTTGAGGCGCGCTATCACCGCACCGATTCGCTCGACCAACTTTCGCTCACCACCGACACACTGAAACTCTATGTGAAGGGCTTGCGTCAGGAGAAGAAGGAGAAAAAGAAACACGACGAGGCGGCCGACACGGTGCCCCCACAGGTGCATTTAATGCAGTTCTCGGCGGTGACCAGGTCGAGCCAGGAACTTAACGAACCGTTGATTTTTGAGGCCTCGGAGCCGGTGGCGCGTATCGACACGCTGGCGCTCCGCCTTGAGATGGCTGTCGATTCGCTCTGGCGGCCGGTGAAGGGGTGGCAACTTCTGCCCGATTCCACAAATGTGCGTCGCTACAGGGTGGATGTGACATGGGCCGAGAATGCAAAATATCGCTTTACGGCCGACTCGCTCTCAATCGAGAATATCTACGGCGAGTGGATTACCAACTTTAAGCATGAGTTCACAACCAAGAAGATTGAGGACTATGGCAACATTACCTTTAACTTCTCCGATTGGCAGGCAAACGACTCCACACAGTTGGTGGTTGAACTGCTGAGCAAGGCTGATGCTGTGGTGAAAGCCTTGCCTGTGCATGGCGATAATGTGACCTTCACCTACGTTGCACCGGGTGAGTATTATGCACGCGCGTTTATCGACGTGAACCGCAACGGCGAGTGGGACACCGGCAACCTGGAGCAGAAACTGCAGCCGGAGGATGTGTTTTACTTTGAGAAGGTGCTCAAGCTGCGCAAAAACTGGGACATCGACCAGGAGTGGAGCCTCTACAACTTGGCGGTCGACATGCAGAAACCTAACGACATCAAAAAGAATAAGCCCAAAACTCGCGATAAGGATAAGCAAAACGGCAGCAAGCCGACCGACGAGGATGAGGACGATGAATATGGAGATGACAATATGTGGGGCAATGGCTCACAATATAATAATGCACGCCGCGGCTCAACCGGCAACACCGGCGGCTTGCGCAGCAACCGCGATCAAATGTAGCGGTGGCGGCTTCGGCGCTGAATTCACACACAACTTTAAACGGATAAATCAGATTGGATATGCTTGAAAAGGAGATGATAACCGACCCTGTGCGTTGGCAGCTGATACTTGAGGTTGCCGACGATGCTTTGCAGGTGGTGATTTTTTCGCCTTACGCTCAGCATGCCATGATTTATGAACGCATTGAGCTTGGCGAGCCGGGCAAAACCCCGCTGCAGCGCCTGGAGAATGTGATTTACGACAATCCGCTGCTGCTTAGCGATTTCGGTGCGGTGACAGTGCTTATCGACACGCAGCGTTTCCTGCCTATCCCCGACATCCTGGCCGAGATGGGGCAGGAGTGTGTTGAGGCAACCTTCCGCCGGGCCATCCCCGGCACGGGTGCCGGCACTTCGGTGATGGTTTCGCCGCTGTCGGCCATGCCTATGGCGGTGGCGTTTGAGGTGAACAACGATGTGATGAACTTTCTGCGTCGCACCTTCCCCGGGGTGAAAATCTGTCACACCACGGTGCCGGTGTGCAACTACTTCAGGGCGAAAAATCGCTTGCGCGGCTACGGCAAGATGATGGTGAACCTGGGGCACGGGCGCCTGGATGTGGTGGTGCTTGGCGAGAGCGCTCCGTTGCTGGTCAACAGCTATCGCTTCCGCGAACCGATGGACGCGGTCTACTATATTATGGCGGTGCGACAGAAGCTGTCGTTGGCCGAAACCGATGAGATTATTGTGGGTGGCGACCGTATGTTGCGCGCACAGGTAACCCCGGTGCTGCGCCGATATGTGCGGTATGTGATGCCGGCAATCTTCCCCACGGTGATGTTTCAGGCCGGACGTGCATCGCTCGTTGCGCCGTTTGAGATGGTGCTGGCGCCTATTACGGCCGAGCCGAGCCACCACGCTGCGGCGAATGTGGAAAACTAAAACTATTCACTGTTTATGCGCATAATCAGAGGTAAATATGGGCGTCGACGTTTCGATGTGCCCACCAACATCACGGCACGTCCGACAACCGACTTTGCCCGTGAAAACATTTTTAATGTGCTGGAAAATTTGGTGGATTTCGAGGGGGATGCCCCCACGGCGCTCGACCTGTTTGCCGGCACGGGTGCCATGTCGTTTGAGTTCCTGTCGCGCGGGTGCAGCAGTGTTACGTCGGTTGAAAAGGCGGGCACACAGGCCAAATTTATAGCCAAGGTGGCTGCAGAGCTGAAGGCCGGCGACGCTCACACTTTGGTGCGCGGCGATGTGTTTAAGTTTATCGCTACACAGCGCAGACCTTATAATATCGTGTTTGCCGACCCCCCATACGACCTGCCCAACTTCGGCGAGATTCCGCAGTTGGTGTTGCAGTCGCAACTGCTGGCTCCCGGCTCAATTTTCATTATCGAGCACTCAAAGGCCTACGACTTCTCCTCGCTGCCACATTTCAGCGAGCACCGCGCCTACGGCTCGGTCAACTTCTCCATCTTCTTGATTCCCGAATAACGCCCTTGGTGGCTGAGACTACTGAGCCCACTGGGACAACTGAGAGCTCCGGCAGTCTTGGTGGCCGGGAGAGCTGGTGGCTGGGGGGTGGGGCGGTTGGTGGATTGGTTGTGGAAAGGGTATAAAAAAAGCCTCGCGGAAGCGAGGCTTTTTTATGTTGGTAACGGAGATTAGCCGTTAACTTTCTTCATGTGAGCGATGAG
>CAZDIC010000107.1:0-5735 GCA_964505395.1 uncultured Alistipes sp.
AAAGTGTAATTTATTGGACTTTCGCTTGCATAATTCGATTTTTAGTGATATTTTTGCGGAAAAGTTTAATATCGTAGACTATGGAACTCAGAGACGTAATGAAACAGCGCCGCGAAGTGCTATCTATAACGCAACTCGACCTCGCCGAGATGTCGCAAGTCGGACTTGCCACGATCAAGGATATTGAGCGTGGCAAGGGCAATCCTTCCCTTGCCACTATACGCAAGATTCTCGAAGTATTGGGCATGGAGATAAACTACTCTATTCGTAAAACTGTTTAATCCCCCACGATGAATGATGCGCAAGCTAGCTGTGTACGCAAATGATATAAAAGCCGGAGTTTTGACGGAACAACGCCCCGGAGCGGGATACTCGTTTCTATATTCTGAGGATTATCTTAAGTCAGATATGCCTCCTATCTCTGTTACGTTCCCAAAGCAACGTAATCGGTATGATTCGGAATATTTATTCCCTTTTTTCACAAATATGCTTCCCGAAGGCAGTAATCGCAGAGTGATATGCCGTTCGCTAAAAATCGATGAGACTGATTTTTTCGGATTACTCACGGCAATGGCTGACCAAGACTTCATCGGAGCGGTAAACGTTAGGAGAATTGAAAATGATTGAAATAAAAAGTTGCCCGTCGTTACTACTTGATGGCTTTAACACATATAGTTCCAAGGCGGCTAAAGTGCTTTTTGTCGGCAGTAAGGTAAATCCAATATTGGACTTTGACATAGACGATTTTCGAAATGTGGAATTCGTAATTGATGCAATACACCGGATATCTGTGTCAGGCGTACAAGAAAAATTCCCTGCCGTTGTCAATGGTGGGGTGATAAAACTTGCATCGGCAGATGAACGTTCAACCCACATACTAAAACCGGCACCATGGGACAACACCCTTCGCGACCGAAAACAAATTCCGGCAAATGAGCACCTCACCATGCAAATTGCATCGCAAGTCTATGACATTCAAACTGCCGCCAACGGTTTGTGTTTCACGCCTAAAGGACAACTTGTGTATATAACACGACGTTTTGACATATTGCCAAACGGCACAAAACTGCACATGGAAGATTTTGCATCTATCATCGGGAAAAATGAGAAGTTGGAAGGCTCACAATTCAAATATAACGGATGCTATTTGGATATTGCCAAAGCGATACGCGACAATGTGGCAGCTTGGATGGTTGATATGGAGCAATTCTTTAATCTGGTGGTATTCAATTACATCTATGCCAATGGTGATGCTCATCTCAAAAACTTTTCGCTCATACTGTCAGGGAATGACTATCGTCTTGCACCGGCTTATGATCTAATCAACACCGGCTTGCACCTTGATGGCGATGACTTTGGCTTGATTGGTGGATTGTCGCCAAACATAGAAAAGAGCGATGTTATGGCACGAACCGGACACCCATGCCATGTGGACTTTCAACGATTTGGCGCTGAAATTGGTCTTACTAATAAGCGCGTAGATAGAGTGCTGAACCAATACGCCATATTGCCGGAAGCAGTCTCTGCCCTTGTTGCTCGCAGTTATCTCACCGAAAAAGCCAAACGCAACTACCTCCGCATTGTCAGCGAGCGAATCAGTCGCTTCATTCGCAATTCGGATTAGCATGGAATACAGGCCGGGAGTGAACTTTTTTGGGGGAAGGATTGTTGTCAAGTTAAGTTTGGTGGGGACACACCAAAATGCCTTCTCCCCGCCCGACGATTATCGCTGTAAATAAAATAACTAATTCTGTCAACTGTGAAAAAGAGGTTAGTTTTTGTGAATCTATGCATGGCAGCAGTCGGTTTGCTGTTATCCATGTGTTTAAGCTCATGCCAGGACGACCTTTCCGTGGGCGCCGGCGAGCGCGTGGAAGAGGGTTTACCCGCCAACGTCACCTTGCGCATTAAGGTGGGCGATATGAGTTCATATTCTCGTTCAATTGTCGACGAGCCTAACTCCAGTTACTGCAACAATCTGTGGATCGGCTTTTATAGCAGCACTTCGGGCGAACGCCTCAAATATTTCTATATCACCGATGTGGAAAACACTCTTGAGGAGGAAGGCCCGTTTTATGTGCTCAACAAGAAGCTGGTTTCAGCCAACGATGTCTATATTGTGGCTGTGTCGAACGTCGATGTGAACACCGCCATTTCCAACATCAACGACTATGGCGGCAACGATTCCAACTTGCTCAACTTGCTCAACAGCGCCGACAACTACGACAAGTTTAAGAAGATATGCATTCTCAGACCTGATGCAAGCGATGTCAACGTGTATGCCACATCAATGACCATGTCGGGTTGGTATGCCGATGGAGGTCACTCCTACACCGACCCCGAAGATATGCAGACCGTCAACATCGCCCCTGGCGACAACGTGCTGGAAGGCGCCATTTATCTGCGACGCATCCTGTCCTACAATAAGTTTATCATCTCGGCAGGCAATAATATCAACCTCTCGTTGAAGTCGTGGCAGGTGTGCAACGTACCCGCAGGTTGCACCGTGATCGAGGAGACCGAGAACGCTGCCGACCGCTACACCGGTTCTGCCGCTTTCTTCAACGAAACGCTTGGTAGCCACCAGTTCACAGCCACCACCGCCTCCGACGGCTCTGCTGCCGACTCGTTTGAGTTCTATCAGGTTGAAAACAAGCACACCGGTTTGGATTATGCCGATGATAACGGCGACCACGTGGGCATCGACCCGAATGCCTCCGACTACTACAACGAACGCGAGCGCGAATATAAGGACGAAAACGGAGATCGCCTGGCAAACAGAGGCGTTTATCGCAGTTTGGTGAAAGCCGACCAATCTAACCTACACAATAACGATGCCAGCTATGTGGTGATTAATGCCGACGTTGACTACTATGTGTTGATGCCCGACGACCCCAATACATATGACGCGACTCAGGCTGTGGCTGTCGACCCGACAGCCTACGACAGCAGCAAGCTGATTCACCGCACAGCCAATGTGAACTACACCATTCACCTTGGCTATTGCGAAGACAAGAACTCGGATGGCACTCCAAGCATCAACACCGCCAAGGACTTTAACTGCCGACGCAACTCGCGCTACACCTATAACGTGAAAATCAAGGGCGTGAATAAAGTTGTGGTTGAAGCCAAATCCGAGGACGGCACAGAGCCGCAACCGGGCACCGACGGATGGGTCAACGACGACACCGGCGAATATGAGCGCCTGGATTCACACTACTGCGAGTTCAACATCTCCTTGACCGAGGAAGAGCGCAAAACCATGTATTATCGCATCACCTCGCCCTACGGCGATAGCTTCTACTACTATTCGCGCGACAAAGAGGGCAACATCACCATGACCGATGAGAACATGAGTTCCGAACTCTATGAGTGGATTAAGTTCTACCCCACCAAGGACAAGGACACACTTGCCGAATATAACAAAGGAAACGGCTCCAACTCACTTGGCGACGGCACGGGATTGTGGACGTTCAACGATATGTGTGAACCCACGGTGAAAACCAGCCCATATGCCGCCGAAGCCGATGGCAGCCAGTGGTACACCGTGTTTATCGACGAGTATGTTTACCACTTCGACGACCAAGGCGGCGTGGAATCTTCATGGCCAAACTATGTGAACAAGGACGACCGCATTGCCGAATTTATCATCCAGACCCACAAGTCGATGGATGAAGAAAGCACGTACTCCTACAATAAATACACTTTTGCCCAGAAGTCAATCCAAACGTATTATGCCGGACGTAAGCCGGGCGACACCGCCATTGGCATTGAGCACGAGGATGAGACCTACTGTCTGAACATGAACCTGCAATTCTATGGCAACGACAATATGCACCTGGAGGAACGCACTCCCGAACGCTACGACTATGCCAACGGCAGATATAATCTATATAAATATCTCCACGAAAAGACTGACCTGCAATGGTCAAGCGTGATTCAGGCAAAAGTGCCGGCTCATGTGAATGCCGATGAGAACACCACTTATGGTTGCAGTCACCCCGATGCAGATTATCCGGTTTATATGCCAAAAAATGGCGCCGGCAAATCAAACAATCAGGCATCGCCCAAAGACGGCAATGCTTACTACGCAAACTCCATTTGCATGAACCGAAATCGCGACCTGGATGGCAACGGCGTAATTGATGACAACGAAATTCGCTGGTACACACCCACGGCGAGTCAGTACATCCAAATTTCCATTGCGCAAACCGAATTGCCCGACCCAATTATGCGATTCACCGACTATAGCACCGACTATTTCTCGAAGGATTGGGACAAAGATGACGGTCAGGGCAGATATGGCACCTACAACTTCCACTTCATTGCCTCCGACGACATCTATTATTGGGCGGAACAAGCGGTCAACATTGGCCAACAACCATTCTCCGGTTGGTCGCCACAATACACCGCCACCTATTCCGTGCGCTGCATTCGCAATCTTGGCACCAATCCCGGCATCGCTCCGGTGAATGGTACTCGCGAAGTGGAATATGCCTACACCCACGACCCCGACGCTCGCACATTCACTCAGAACAACTACGCGGAGGAGACACTGCGTGGCTACAACATCGGCGGCATTGCGCCCCACGATTTCGCATCGCCTTCAGCTCGCCCCTACAAGAAGTTTGAGTATGCCAAGCATCTGTGTACCAACATCAGAAACAACTATATCAGTTTCAACGGCAGCGGTTCGCTGGTTTACACGGCATCATGCAGCAGCATAAACGAACGAACCGCCGACTGGACCAACTCCCTGCGTTTGAACGGCATTTGCGGACAATACACCCAGGAACCCGACGGCTCCGACTTGGGCACTTGGCGTATGCCCACAGCCTACGAATTGGCGTTGATGTGGATTGAAGACATTCCGCAAAACACCCCCGAAATGGAGGCGGGATACCTGTCCATCGGAGCAAATGACGCCTTCTTCCTCTCATCCACCTACGACTATTTCATATCCTACAAATTGAGGAGCTACACCACCGATAACCATATCTATTTGGGCTACAACGACACCGGCGACCGCGAAGTGTTGGCGCTTGACTGCCTCCACGACTACAACTACAGCACCGCCGACACCCACATCCGTCTGCGATGCGTGCGCGATGTCCGTATGTAGTTTCCTGACACCACCGCTTTTAATTGTCCCCGACCTGTTCGCCCGGCGAGCAAGTCGGGGACAGTCGTTTTGGCACGCTTTTTGCAGAGAAGAATTTGTGTAAGTTAAACATTTAAAACCTCTTTGACATGGAAACATTGCTACTTGTAGTCTTACTACTGGCAAATTGGCTTCTCATCGCTTTTATCATCTTTTGCGCCGGAGAATGCACCGGCGGAAGTGGCTGCTTTGAAACCTTTCTGCCCAAAAAGCGCCGCCTTCTAAGCGCAAAGAAAGAGCCTAAATTGCTTTGTGCCGCCACCAAAGATGCAAAACATGATTAAGATAGCATATTTGCTCTACAAGGGCTTGGAGCTGCTGTTCCTCCTCCCCGCCTGCATGCTTTCAAAGCGCGTGTTCAACAAAGTGTGGAATCGCTTCTACGTTGAACCGCTGCCGAAAAACATGTTCAACATATGCGTCCAGTGGCTGCTCTACTGCGGCAAAAAGACGGATATGACCTACGAGAAAATCAACGTCCTGATATTCTGCATCATCTGGCCGCTCATCACCGTCGCCTCCCTGCTGCTCAACATCCTCCTCCTCACCTCCCGCTAACCACAAGCGCCAACAA
>CAZDIC010000108.1:0-5731 GCA_964505395.1 uncultured Alistipes sp.
GATATGAACGGGGTGACGATTTGAAGATTTCGCAGTGGTGAGGGCAGTTCATCGGCTTCAGCATATATTCTTCACCCTCTTGCGGAGTGTGAATAGGCTGGAATGAATCCTTGCCATATTTTGCATAGTGACCTGAGGTTACATAGAGGTTTTTATTACCAATATGCGGAGTGATTACCTGCAGATAACCGTATTGTTTCTGAATCTTACGGAGGAACTGTTCCAAACGGTCACGCAGAGCGGCACCCTTCGGCAACCACAAAGGCAGACCGGCACCCACATTCTGTGAGAATGCAAACAATTCCATCTCTTTACCGAGCTTACGGTGGTCACGTTTCTTAGCTTCCTCAAGCATTACCAAATACTCATCGAGCATCTTTTTCTTGGGGAAGGTGATGCCGTAAACACGAACGAGCTGATTACGTTTTTCATCTCCACGCCAATATGCACCGGCGAGCGAAAGCACTTTAGCAGCCTTGATAACACCTGTTGACGGAATATGCGGGCCACGGCAAAGGTCGGTAAATGCACCCTGAGTGTAAGTTGTAATATGACCATCTTCCAACTCAGAGATAAGTTCACACTTATATGTTTCACCACGGTCGCCAAACATCTTGAGCGCGTCATCTTTCGAGATGTCAGCGCGCACAATTTGCTCATCACGCTTTGCGAGCTCAAGCATCTTCGCCTCAATTGTGGGGAAGTCAGCCGATGTTATATTGTGACCGTTGGGGTCGATATCATAGTAGAAGCCATTTTCAAGAGCCGGACCAATACCGAATTTCACACCGGGATAGAGCTCTTGCAAAGCCTCAGCAAGGAGGTGGGCAGAACTGTGCCAGAAAGCGTGCTTGCCTTCAGCGTCATCCCATTTGTAAAGTTTAATCGTGGCATCGTTTTCAATAGAACGTGTCAAGTCCCACTCTTGGTCGTTAACCGAGGCGGCAAGAACGTCGCGCGCAAGTTGCGGCGACAGACTACGTGCAATTTCCAGCGGGGTTACACCTGCTTCGAATTGCTTGACAGAATTGTCGGGAAATGTGATTGTAACCATTTTAATTTATTGTTTATCAAGCAATTGCCACCAACAACGTGGCAACCAAACAAAATTTGCCTAAAAAGCGCCACAAAGTTACAAAAAATTTTTCATATCTCGTGCCCACCACTCCACTATTATTTTCAGCATTCACGTCACCCGTGTGATTGGCGTTTTTTCATACGCATGTTTCCAAAACTGCAAAAAAATGTGTAATTTTGGCCAATCATTCCGCCGATGCGGCAATCATTGCACAGTTCAGAACAAAATAAAATCTCGCAACACCATCATGACAAGCACAAATCCAATCATATCAATCATCGTACCAATATACGGTGTGGAAGCATATCTGCGTCAATGCCTCGATTCCATTCGGAATCAAACATTCACGCAGTGGGAAGCTATATTGGTTGATGACGGTTCGCCCGACAGATGTGGTGCGATATGCGATGAATATGCAGCTACCGACAACCGATTTAAGGTGATTCACCAGCCCAACAAAGGAAGAGGCGAATCGCGAAACACCGCACTACACGCAGCCCAAGCGCCATATATCGGATTCGTTGATGCCGATGACTGGGTTGAACCGGAGATGTTTGAACAGCTCTACAACGCCATCACCGCCAACAATGTCGATATTGCAATGTGCAACTTCTGTTTTGACTACAAAGACTGCCGAAATCTGCCCAGGCTCACACTTAGCGACACACCTTGCTCCTACACACGAGAACAAGCCGTGCATTATCTTATTGAAGACAGGGTGATGCACAGCTACCTGTGGGACAAGCTATTTCGCCGCGAATTAATCAGCCACGACTTCCCCGTCCACCAAAATTTCGAAGACCTTTTTGCACTACTAAAGTGGTTCACTAACATGGAAAAACTCTGCTTCATTCCATATGTTGGCTACCATTATCGACAGCGACAAGGGAGCGCCGTGCATGACGCATCGCTTAACAGCATGATGCAATACATCAGCGCACGCATTGAGCAACTAAAGTTTCTGCAGAGCGAGGGCTTACTACGGAGCAACTGGGAGAAATACGAAACCGACATTGTGAAGGACTGCCTCAAGCAAGCACGCAATTTGGCTCGCGAACTTCCATGGAGCGAAGAGCTGGCATCATCGCTCTCACAACTCACCGCCATGATAGAGCCATATGAGAGCACAGCACGTCGCAATTTAAACTCAAAATTTCGGAAACGTTTGCATCGCATCCGCAATCATCCCCGTTTTTTTGCACGAATGGTGTCGATTGAGCGCAGATTTCGTTTCTCCAACTACACCAACAAGGCACAGCACACCTACTTTGAGTAATCCGCAACAATTCGCCCAACAAACATAAAAGGGACGCCCCACCGACAGGCCTATCAGCGTCGTCGTGTAGCTCGAAGGATTGCCGAATGAAGGATTTGCATTTTCATGGAAGTTTCGCGATGTTCGGCCTCCAGGTCTGACATTGCAGTGATGCCACCACCGGTGTAGATGCAATATTGCGACATGGAGAAATGCACGCAACGCAAGTTAACAAACGCCAAATAACGTGCATCGGTCCTCACACCGACATATCCCCCATAGCAATAACGTTGATGCCGCTCATTGTCGGCGATATCTTTCACAGCATCTTCTTTCGGGAAGCCGCAAAGTGCCGGTGTAGGGCTTATCGCATCCAATATTGACATGTAAGCATCCCCCTCTGCGCGTCCTGTTATGCGAGCACACAGATGTTCAATATTGCCATAGGTTAACGTAGCGAGCGATTGAGCCGAAGCCTCAATGCCAAGCCCATGCAACTGTTCCAAGATAAAATTCTCGACAAAACGGTTTTCACGGATATTCTTATCGTCCCACTCACCAACGGTGCCTACGGCACGCGTTCCGGCCAACGAGATAGTTTTAAATTCACCGGTAGCACGATTAAAATCAAGCAATAGTTCGGGCGATGCACCAAGCCATGCTCCGGTTGCAGGGGTATAGTACAGAAATCTAAATGTCGACGGATGCACTGCAAACAGCTCTGCAGCCACCGCACCCCAATCTACCGTCTCATCTTCGGCAACACTGTGACACACAACACGCGACAACACAGTTTTACCGTGTCTCATTCTGCAGCTTTCAATCACCCGCGAAGCTTGCGCGATATAATCGTCGTAGGAGGTTGACTGCGATGCAATCGGCATCGAGCGCCCCCACTCCACATCTGCCGGAGTAATGCGATTGGCATAACGCTGCAGCCACGGCACTATCTCCACGCACGAGCATCCGGCAGCGTTGCTCCACTGCAACCTGCTGTCGTTTGGCAATGCAAAAAGGGCGAATGGTTGGCCCGATTCTAATAATTGGTTTACACGATTTATATCAGCGGTAGTAAGCATTTCTATCCTTAGAGCGGATGCGCAATAAGCTCAAACGGGAGAGCTTCGTCGACAACAACGTTGTAGAACTCTCCTATCTGCAGCGGTTTTTCTTTCTTAATCAGCACCTCGGGGTCAACCTCGGGCGAATCCCATTGTGTGCGACCAACATAAAACTCATCCTCCTCTCGATCCACAACAACCTCAAAGGTCTGCCCCACTTTAGAGGTTTGGATTTCAAGCGAAATCTGCTCCTGCAGAGCCATCAATTTGTCCAAGCGAGCTTGCTTCACCTCTTGAGGAATATCATCGGCAAAATTCTTGGCACCATACGTACCCTCCTCTTCACAGTAAGCGAAAGCGCCCATGCGCTCAAAGCGCTGCTCCTTAACAAACTGCATCAACTGCTCAAAATCCTCCTCCTCTTCACCGGGGAAGCCCACCATGAGTGTAGTGCGAATGTGCAGATTGGGCACACGTCGACGCATCTCGGCCAACAGTTCTTTGGTTTCGGCAGCAGTGATATGACGACGCATATTTGTGAGCACACGGTCGGAGATATGCTGCAACGCAATATCCATGTATGAGCACACATTGGGGCGCTTGGCCATCACATCAAGAATAGCCATCGGGAACTGCGCCGGATAAGCGTAATGCAGACGAATCCACTTCACGCCATCAATCTGTGCCAAACGGTCGATAAGTTCGGCAAGGCGCTGCTCGCCGTAGAGGTCCTGTCCGTAACCGGAAAGGTCTTGCGCTATGACATTAAACTCCTTCACACCGCGAGCCACCAATTCACGCACTTCAGCCTCAATCTCCTCGATGGGACGAGACTTGTAGCGCCCGGTAATCAGCGGAATGGCGCAGAACGCGCAAAAGCGATTGCACCCCTCCGAAATTTTCAGATAGGCATGGTGCGACGGTGTTGTAATTGTACGTTCGAAAGGTTTGAGCGGTTTATGAGCATGGCTCAAGCGATCAACGATGCCATCCCAGTCAAACTTGCCGTAGAAAGCGTCAACTTCAGGAATCTCCTTTATCAGGTCTTTGCGGTAACGTTCCGAGAGACATCCCATAACATACAGTTCCTTGATGTCGCCCTCGTTTTTTGCCGCAACATACTCTAATATGGTGTTAATCGACTCCTCCTTGGCATCACCAATGAAACCACAAGTGTTAATGATAACAATGTCGGCCGGGTCATTGCCTTCATGCACGGCATTAAAACCGGCATTGCCCAACATATTAAGCACCCTCTCCGAGTCGACCAAATTTTTCGAACAGCCGAGAGTTACAATCTTTACTGTAAGCACAACCTAAATTCTTAAATTACCTTGCGCTTAACCGACATTATTGCCGAAAAGCGATTTAACAAACTCTGTTTTGTGGAACACCTGGAGGTCGTTAATACCCTCACCCAATCCGATATATTTTACGGGGATTTTAAATTGATCGGAAATACCAATCACTACCCCACCCTTGGCTGTGCCGTCAAGTTTGGTGATAGCCAACTCGTTAACACTTGTTGCAGCCACAAATTGCTTGGCCTGTTCAAAGGCATTCTGACCGGTAGAACCATCGAGCACCAGCAGCACCTCATGAGGCGCATCTGGCACAACCTTCTGCATCACATTGCGAATCTTCGACAGTTCGTCCATCAAACCCTTCTTGTTGTGCAAGCGGCCGGCGGTGTCGATAATTACCACATCCACATTGTTGGCTTTTGCCGACTGCAAAGTGTCGTAGGCCACTGCAGCGGGGTCGCTACCCAACTTTTGTTTCACGACAGGCACCCCTGCGCGTTCGCCCCAAATATCGAGCTGTTCCACGGCAGCAGCACGAAACGTGTCGGCAGCACCAAGCATCACCTTGTTGCCGGCAGCCTTAAACTGCGCTGCCAACTTGCCGATAGTAGTGGTTTTACCCACACCGTTCACGCCAACAACCATAATAACATGAGGGCGACTTCCACCTGCAGGGAGTGTAAAATCCTCATCGGCCGACTCATTATTATTCTCGGCCAAGAGGTCACAAATTTCCTCACAGAGCAAACCGTTGAGCTCTGACAGCCCAACATATTTGTCGCGCGCAACACGTTTTTGAATACGGTCAATGATTTTCAGCGTTGTGTCAACGCCCACATCCGAAGTGATAAACACCTCTTCCAAGTTGTCGAGCACATCATCGTCGATTTTCGACTTACCGGCAACAGCACGTGTGATTTTGCTGAAAATGCCCTGTTTGGTGCGTTCCAAACCGTTGTCAAGCGTTTCCTTCTTCTCTCTTGAGAAAAGTTTGTTAAAGAATCCCATTATGTTTGTTTGATGTGGTTTTGGC
>CAZDIC010000109.1:0-5722 GCA_964505395.1 uncultured Alistipes sp.
AGATTGCCTTGGAGCAATAGCAGGAAGATTGCCTTGGAGCAATAGCAGGAAGATTTCCAGCGCGCTATAAAGACTCGGAGAACCCATGCCGGTTCCGAATTAGTTCCGCTGCTCGGCGGGATCTCTCTTGGGGCGGGCATGGGTCACGGGGATGGGTGATTTGGACGGGTATGGGGTTATGGTTGCGGGGCGTTGTTAGTTGTGTTGGTGGGTTCGGATGGGGTGTGGGAATTGGGGTTGGTGGTGGCGTTGGGGGCGATTGTGGTTGGGGTGGTTAGGAGGTCGACTTGCCGGAGGAGGATTGTGATGGTGCGTTCTTTTTCGGCAAGTTGTTTTTCTTTTTCAGCGAGGAGTTCTTTGAGGCGGGTTGTTTCAGTGTTTTTTGTGGAGAGTGGTGTGGTTGTGTCGCTGTTGGTGTCGGAAAATGCGACTGTGGGGTTTAATCCACTGGCTAAGCAGAGTTTTTCCCAGAGTGCTGCATCGAGTGTAGCTTTGGAAAATATCGTAGATAGATAATTATAGGATATGCCGGCTTCTTTAGCCACTGTTCCTTTTACTAAGTGGTTGGTTTCCACGTGTTTCTTTAGAATTTCACCTAAGTGTTTCATTGTTATATTGTTAATGTTATTTAATTTATTCAAGAAATAGATTTCTCATATTGTTAATATGATTTATTTTTATGTATCTTTGTGCATCACAAATGTACAACAAAAATTTAAATAAACAATGACTGCATCAGAATCTTTCAGGGCGTATATTGATGGATTAGATTCTCGCACTCGTAGGCTGATACTCCGCGAGATACGTGCTCAGTGTGACAATGCATCAATCACTGTGATTTATAATTGGCGATGTGGGAAAACTCGCATCCGTCAGTCGTATCGAGATAAAATTACATCAATAATTCACGAAGATATTTTCGCAGATGTCACAGATTAATAAATATGGCCTTAGAGGGCTATGCTTACCGGTGGAGTTTGCGTCGCTAAATGGAGAACTTTGGCTCAAGGAGGAGGGGAAATCTCCGGTGAGATTGAGCGAGGGTGATTTTGATATTATTCGGGAGTTGGCCGAATATATTGAAACTTTTTATCCAAAGGCGTATAAAGCTCTATCGGATGAGTATGCGAAGAGCAGTTTGCATTTATCTTATTTCCGGTATCGGATTGTGCATCGTTTTTTGTGTTGCAATTTTTCGCAGTTAGATGATATTCCGGATATTGATGCGCATGGGGTGTGCAATTTTGAGTTTGTAAATTGCCCTATCAGGGGGGAGTGTAGGCTTGACCATGTGGTGTGTCATCCGGAGTTTGAGACTCATTTGACGGCGTCGGAGCGGCGAGTTTGCGTGCTGTGGGCTGACGGGATGAGTGAGGATGACATTGCCGGGGAGTTAAATCTATCGCCATATACCGTTCACAATCACATACGTAATGCTTACAAGCGGCTTGGGATTCACACGAGGTCGGAGCTTGTGAGGATGATTTCGCGACAGCGTTTTTAGGATGTAAAATCGGGGCCAATCTTTTATCACAGAATTTTTTAGGAGCATCATTATTTACTTATGGGAAAATATAACAAATTTGACATTGAAAAGGTCAAAGAGGCTGACATACGCCTGTTTATCCCGGGCGCGAAGGCTCATAAAGGCTCTCAGGAGCTTGAGTGCCCATTTTGCGGGGCTAAGTGCTTCTCGGTGGTGCACGGTAAGGGGAAGAATTTTGCATATTGCCACAAGTGTGAGAAGGGGTTTAGTGATCCGGTTGCGGCAATGATGCATTATGGGAAGTTGGAATGGCTGGATGCGGTTGAGGCTGTGGCACGCCAGGGTGGGATTGTGCTCACTCCGGAGAGTGAGCGGCGTGAGCATGCGATTGCGGGGGCTCGTAGTGAGTCGACATCGTCGTTTTGTGCTGCGCAGTTAAAGGGGTCGGGATTGAAGGTTGAAGATTTGATGGCGTCGGTTGTTGTGGATAAAACGCCGACCTATTTGTGCCCGTTTCGCAAGGGTACGTTTGACGTGTACAACAATTTCAAGGTTGACCCGTCGGGCGATGATATGTTGATTTACTATTACGATTTGACCGGAGTGCCGATGACGTATGTTGCCAAGGGGACGTCGACGGCTCGGCCTTATGTGCGTGTTCGGTGGAGCAATCCGTCGATTCACCAATCGAGCGATGGTAAGGAGATTAAGTATCAGACGCCACCGAATGCGCCGTCGCGATGCTACATTCCGGAGCGTATTCGTAAGCTTTATCAGGCTAAGGAGCATATCGACACGTTGTTTATCCAGGAGGGGGAGAAGAAGGCTGAGAAGGCCTGTTTGCATGGGATTCCGTCGATTGGCATTCAGGGTATCGGCAATTTCGGTTCGGCTCGCGAGGGTTTGTTGGAGGATATTCAGCGTATCGCGAAGGTGTGCTCTGTTGGCAATGTTGTGTTGCTGATGGATTCTGACTGGAATAATTTGCATCGCACCATAACGGTTGGGGATGCCGTTGACAAGCGGCCAAATGCTTTTGCAAAGACTGTCATCAAGTTCAAGACCTTCCTGGGGACGCTTCACAACATTGGGTTGTCGGTGAATATCTGGTGGGGGCACGTGAACGAGAACCCGGCCGGGGATAAGGGGATTGACGACCTGTTGGCACACACGTTGGCGGGGCGTGAGGATGATTTGCGCGTGGATATTGACAAGGCGATGCATGCTCACGACGGGCATGGTGAGTGGTGTGATCTCCACAACATTTCGACCATGAGCGATGCCAAAATCCAAGATTATTGGATGTTGAATGACCCGAAAACGTTTTTCGCGGCTCACAAGGCTCAGTTGGCGGCCATTCCGACGTTTAAAATCGGGCGCATAAGGTATAAGGTTGAGGAGGATGAGCTGGTGCCGGTGTCGCGCTATAGTTCTGATTCCGATATTTATTCGATTGAGAAGGACGCCAAGGAGAACGACAAGGTTGTGTTTAACTACTTGGAGACGATGAATTTTTTGCGCGACAACGGTTTCCGGCGAGTGTGCACATCGGAGGATCCGGGTGGCGGTTATCAGTTTGTGCGCCTCGATGAAGGGATATTGTCGATTGTGGCCTCGTGGGAGATTCGCAATTTTGTGCTTGAATATGTGTTGACCAATTGCAAATATCGCATTGTCACCGAGTTTTTCTATGCGAAGTTACCCTCGATTCTTGCCGATAAGTATCTTGAGCAATTGCCGTTGCTTGACGACCTGGGCGCTCCGTTTATGCGCGGTGTGCAGCACACGCCTTACAATAATGGCACGGTTGAGATTACGGCCAATTCGATTGTGCCGGGCAAGCCGTTTGGCACTGTGTGGCGCCGTCAGATTGTGGCTCGAGCTTTCACCCGAGTGCCCATCATCAAGAGTATCACCAAAACCGAGTCGGGGTTTCAATTGGAATATTCCGAGGAGGCCAAGCAGTGTGAGTTTCTACAGTATTTGATGAACACGTCGAATAATGCGTTTACGAGTGAGAATCGGCGTGATTTCACGCCTGATGAGCTGAAGGATTTCACGTTGCATTTGGTTAACAAGATTACATCGATAGGTTTCCTGCTGAGCGACTATAAGTATTCGACCGAGCGTAAGACGGTGGTTATTCAAGACCATCAAATTTCGGAGGTCGGTGTGTCGAAAGGTGGCAGCGGTAAGTCGTTAATTGGCATGGCTATCGGCAAGGTTAAGTGTCAGGCTGTGATTGATGGCAAAAATATCGATGCGAAGTTTCCGCTTTACAATGTAACGAAGGAAACTCGCACGGTGTTTATCGATGATGTGCGTGTGAATTTCGATTATGAGTCGCTGTTTAATATGGCCACCGGTATGATGTCGATTAATCGCAAGAATCGCGACCCGTTGGATTTGCCGGCTGAGGTGTCGCCTAAGATATTTATTTCGACCAACCATGCTATCAACGGGGCTCAGAACGGCTCGATTCGGCGACGTATTCTCTATATGGAGGCTTCGGCCTGGTATAATGAGAATCACACGCCCATTATGGATTTCGGGCATGAGTTTTTTGACGATTGGGATCCGGTGCAGTGGAATCTCTTCGACAATTTGATGGCCGAGTGCACGATGTATTATTTCCGTTCGGTTGAGCTCGGTTGGAGCAGCCCGGGGTGTGGTGTTGTGACTCCGCCTATGGTCACTATTGAGATGCGCACGTTGCGACAGTCGATGTCGGAGGCTCTGTATCAGTGGGCCGAGGAGTATTTCGACCCAACCGGGCCGTTTCTCAATGTGCGTTGCCGCAGAAAGGATGTGCTTAATGCTTTTTATGAGTTTGCCGGCATGGATGGGCATGGTGTTAAGCGCACGAATTTCAAGAATAAATTGGTGGATTTCTGCCGGTATAAGGGTTGGGATTTCAATGTGAATCAGCCCAATGCCGAGGGGATTTGCTACAATGATTGGAAGCTGCGGCATCCTGACGACACGTTTGTGGGTTCTCGCGATGTGTCGGGCGGTGAAGAATATTTCACGGTGTACTCGCCGGAAAAGGAGGCTGAATTTAAGCCGTTTTAAGCGAGAGTTAAGCCGATTTAAGTAACAAGGTAACAAGTAACAATGTAATAAGTAACGTAGACTTATGGTAGACTTTTATGTTGCAGAGCTTGCCGTTATTAAGGCTTGCAGGCTGTCATCGGCCACCGGTCACCTGGTGATGTCGAAACAATTGTGTTGGGACGAGGCTAAGCTTGTGTTTTTGTTGTTGCTCCGGCAGGTTGGCGGGGTTAAGCAACGCGACATAGCCGATTATCTCGGTGTGCCTCGTCTCAACGTTTATCGGGGATATAAGCGAGCCCAGGCGTTGATGGATAATCCGATATGCGAGAGTTTCCGTGCGAAGGTAGCGCGGGCTAATGTTTTATTTGAGACGCTCGCCGAAGCACTCTCGCCACTTCGGTGAGTGTCTCCACAAAAAAATGTGATTCTATGACAAACGAATTTCAAAGTCTGCTACACATTGACGACAGTGGAGATTTTCAGTTGCTCACCGCATTTGAGACGAATCGAATCACGAGCAACGATGATGAGATTATTGACATATACTATGCCGAGGCGGCGCCCGGGAAGTGGTGTCACGGTTATCGTGTTTATTGGGCTAACGGCCGACAGAGTTATCTCACACCCTCGCCGGCTAACGGTTGGTTTGCTTCGGCCCGTGAGGCGCAGCTCTATGTGTTGGGGTTCATGAATAACTATCGGCAGTTTTTCCTCCCGGTTTCACAGTCGGCCTTAACGCTGGCTATGAACAAACTGCTACAAACCTCGATTAATTTTTTTTGAAAATAATTGCTTGAAAACTTGTACATTCAACAAAAGTTGACTATTTTTGTAGTGTTCAAAGGGACAAGAGATCTTTAACACAATGTTTAATTAAATTCGTAAGAAAATGAATGACGAAAAGTTTATTCAAAGAATTGTCGAGGTTGTAAGACTTCTCCTCAATTTCCGCCGAATGGCTGATAAGAGTGACAAGCGAATCCTTCGAGACACAATCAGAGCGATAGTCAAGGAGCTCACAAGAGTTTAAGACCGACCTCAAAACCCAAAAGCCCTCCCCGAAAGGGGAGCGGCTCCTATTAAAATCATAAAAATTATGGCAGACGAAGATTTGATTAAAGAAATCATGAGACGTGCCGAATCTGAGGAAGGCGCAAAGCTCGCCGATGAAGCAGTGGCACG
>CAZDIC010000110.1:0-5577 GCA_964505395.1 uncultured Alistipes sp.
GTCGGGTAAAAAGGATGGTGTGCCAATCGGTACACGCTCGTGTAAACGCTTCATTCAATGGTGGCTATAGGTAGATTCCTCACGAACGTGTACCTATTGGCACACTCTGTGAGGGGACCTTCCTACCGGGCAGAGGGGCTGCACCTATCGGCGCAAACCCCTCTACCCGGCTACATCACAAATGGCGTATCCTTCGGCACGCCCCACCCCTGAGACTTCGCCTGTCGGCACACCTCACCGAGGGGACTTCCAAACTCATACGAACCTGTTATGCTTGTTACACCTATCAATTGATGGCAATATGGAATTTAACAACCGACTTTTTACATTGACCCTTTTTAATCGGCTATTGCTGCTGACCCGTGTGTCGGGGAGGGTGGCGGTGTTGGTGGGGGATAGGGGCAAAAAAAATCCATTGTTTCCTTCACAGGTAACCATGGATTAAAGCCAAAAGGCACGATTTGTGATTCTAAATTTTACGACTATACGCGAGTCGTAAAGTTCAAGTGTAGAGATTATATCTTACTTACATTCATCTATAAATCCGCATGAACCAAGCTGTTAAACGCGCCTCACGGTGAATCCAAAAACTTAACTGTATAAATATGCCAAATGGAAATAAGTCGGTAGCTAACATCTGTGACTTACTCCTAAATCGCTTATCAATATAGTTTCATGGGATTTTCAATGCAAAGGTATAAATTTATTTGAAATCTACAAAATATAAATGCTGATATTTCTACAAAATGTAGCTGATTTGTCGGTAATTTTCTACAAATGCTCAAAAAACAACCACTCGCAAACGAGTGGTTATCAGAGAGTAATGTGCCGTTACAGGCCGTTGAGAGGCCGTTGCATAAAAATTTAATATCGATTTATAATTTCTGCAATTTCGTGGGCATCGGTCTCGGATGTGCATCGGCTGATGGGGAGGCTCACACATTCGTTGGCCAATCGTTCGGTGACGGGGAGACGGTTGGCATAGTCGCGCCCGAGGGTGTCGGCGTAACACGGTTGGCGATGTGGTGGGGTAGCGTAGTGGATATCCCATCCGATGCCGTTAGCGTCGAGGTAATCGGTAAATTCCTGTCGGTTGGCAACGTGAACCACAAATTGGTGGAACACATGGTCGGTGCCGACCTGCGGTAGGCGCACTTTGGGGTTGTTCATCTCGTTGCAGTAGATTGTGGCCAGACGACGACGGATAGCACTCTCCTCGTCGACATATCGCAGTTTATATTCCAACACGGCCGCCTGAATGGGGTCAAGACGGCAGTTGAAACCTTTGTAGATGTTGTGATAGCGTCGGTCGCCACCATAGTTGGCCAATGCTCTCACTGCTGCGGCCAATTCCGCGTCGAAGGTGGTTATGGCACCGCTGTCGCCAAGTGCTCCGATGTTTTTGGTGGGGTAGAAGCTGAAGCCTGCGGCATCGCCCAGGGCTCCGGTCACGGTTCCCCCGTGGAGCCCGGCAACCGTGGAGTGCGCGCCGATGGCTTGCGCATTGTCTTCCACAACCTTCAGGTTGTGTTTCTGCGCCACCTCGCGCATGGATTCGTTCCAGCTAACTTTGCCATAGAGGTGCACGGTCATGATGGCTCGGGTGCGCGAAGTGATGGCCGCTTCGATTTTTGTGGCATCGATGTTTGATGTGGCCTCATCGGGCTCAACAAGCACCGGTTTCAGCCCATTGTCGCTGACGGCAAGAATTGAGGCAATGTAGGTGTTGGCCGGCACGATTACTTCATCGCCCGGTTGCATTACACCCAGCTCCATGTAGCCACGTAAAATCAGACGCAATGCGTCGAGGCCGTTGCTGACACCGATTGCAAACGGTGCCCCGGTGTGCTCCTTCAGTCGTTGTTCAAAGGCCTCAACCTCCGGCCCTCCAACATAGCGGCCACTTCTGATAACGCGCAATGCAGCCTCCTCAATTCCCTTCAGGTAGGGCTCGTTGACAGTCAGGAGGTTTAAAAATTCATATTTATGTTGAGCCATTTTCCTTGATTCAATTTGCAGAAATGTGAGTGATGGGGTGTTTACGCTTTTTCAGACACCGGTTTCCTTTTCAAACACCGGCTTCATCTGTTGCGACAGACGCACAAACTCGTCGTACTCTCTCACGTAGTCGCTCTCGGCGAAGTCGGTTGACGCCAACGCCAGGCACACGGCGCCCGACGAGAAGTTCACCAATGTGCTCCACAATCCCGGGGGGAGCAGAAGCCCCTCAAACGGTTTGTTGAGGGTGTAGGTGCGCCAGGTGTAGCCGTCGCTCACCTCCACGTCGAAGCTACCGCTGACAGCTATCAACACTTGGCTCATTTCGCGGTGGGAGTGCCCGCCACGGCCTTCGCCGCCCGGCACATCGTAGGTCCAGTATGCTCGTTTCAACTCAAACGGCAGCTGGTCAAAACTTTGAGCGAATGTCAGATTGCCGCGCGGGTCGCGTATTCTCGGTAATTGCAGAATTTCAGGTAGTTTCCTTTCCATAATTGTGTTAACGGTTGAGCGCAAATTTGCCCAACTCTATTAGGTATTGTCCGTAATCGTTGTTTTTTAGTCTTTCGCCCAACGCAATCAGCTGATTGGCATCAATCCATCCTTGGCGGAAAGCGACCTCTTCGAGAGCCGCCACCTTAAACCCTTGGCGATTTTGCACCGCTTGGATAAAGTTTGAGGCATCCATCATTGAGTCGACAGTTCCGGTGTCGAGCCATGCGAATCCGCGACCGAATACCTTCACTTGCAGTCGTTGCTGAGCGAGGTAGTCGTTGTTGACGCTGGTGATTTCCAATTCACCGCGTGCCGACGGTTTCACATCGCGAGCAATCTTCACCACGTCGTTGGGGTAGAAGTAGAGCCCCACAACGGCGAAGTTGCTTTCCGGCTCCTGCGGTTTCTCCTCAATGCGGAGGGCGTGACCATCGCTGCCGATAGTAACCACGCCATAGCGTCGGGGGTCTTTCACCGGGTAGGCAAACACGGTGGCTTCGCGTTGATTCACTGCGGTGGCTGTGGCTTCATTGAGCATTTGTGAGAACCCTTGGCCGTAGAAAATGTTGTCGCCAAGCACCAGGCACACATCATCGTTACCGATAAATTGCTCGCCGATGATAAACGCTTGGGCCAACCCTTCGGGACGCGGTTGCTCGGCATATTCCAGTGTCATGCCCAATCGGCTGCCATCGCCGAGGAGTCGACGGAACATTGGAAGGTCGTCGGGTGTTGAGATAATCAACACCTCACGAATGCCCGCGAGCATCAACACCGACAACGGGTAGTAAATCATCGGTTTATCGTAGATGGGGAGCAACTGCTTCGACACCCCCAAGGTCATCGGGTGAAGTCGGCTTCCGGCGCCCCCTGCCAATACAATTCCTTTCATAGTGCGGTAACTGTTACTGATATGTTGGCTTAACTTATGTTGGCTTATTTTTGATTTCGTGTTGCCACGTTATGCTTTATTTCTCACTTCGTTGCACCATGCCACGTTGTTGAGATACCATTTCACGGTTTTGCGGATACCCTCCTCAAAACTGGTTTCGGGATACCAGCCGAGTTCGTTGACAATTTTTGTGGGGTCGATGGCGTAGCGCATGTCGTGGCCCGGTCGGTCGGTGACGTAGCTGATCAGTCGTTCGTCAATTTCGTCGACTTTACCGGCGAGTAGCGATTGATAAGCCGGTTCGGCCTCAACCTGTTCGCGCACCAAGCGGATGATGAGTTTCACGATGCTGATGTTCTCCTGCTCGTTGAAACCACCGATGTTGTAAACTTCGCCCACCTTGCCGCGGCGAGCCACAATGTCGATTGCCTTGCAGTGGTCGTCGACGTAGAGCCAATCGCGCACATTCTCGCCACGGCCATACACCGGCAACTGTTTCCCCTCAATGATGTTGTTGATAACCAACGGTATCAGCTTTTCGGGGAACTGATATGGCCCGTAGTTGTTGCTGCAGCGGGTGATGTTAATCGGCAGGCCGTAGGTTTCGTGGTAAGCCATGACAAACATGTCGGCCGATGTTTTCGATGCGGAGTAGGGTGAACGGGGCGACAGCGGGGTGGCCTCGGTGAAGAAATCGTTGCCGAAGGTTTTGAGGTCGTGACGCCCCACGGCAATCTTGGCCACATCGTCGCTTAGTGTCAACTCTTGCGGTGCGCTGTAGCGTCGTTGCAGTGAACCATACACCTCATCGGTTGAAATTTGGATGAACTTCTTCCCTTCGCGATAGCTCGGTTTCCCCTCGGCGGTGGTGCCGTTGAGCCACGCTTTGCGCACACACTCCAGCATGTTGTGGGTGCCGAGGATGTTTGTTTCGAGAAATACGCGCGGTCCGGTTATCGAGCGGTCAACGTGGCTTTCGGCAGCAAAGTTTACCACAAAGTCGGGGTCAAACTCGCCGAGCAGCCGTGTCACAACCGCTTCATCGCCAATGTCGCCATGGGTGAAATTCACATTATCGCGTTGCAAGTCGTTGGCAATGGTGGGCAGATGGCCGGCATAAGTCAGCGCATCGAGCACCATTATTTTCACTTCGTTGTCATATTTCTTGAGCAAATATTTCACGAAGTTGGCGCCAATAAACCCGGCGCCACCGGTAATCAAATATTTCTTCCCTGCGTTCATTGGGCAATAATTTACAACTTAACCTATAAAACGGTCTCTGAAACCTCAAAGTTAAGCATTTTTTCGGAATACCATCCCCCTTTGTCGCTAATTTTTATTACCTTTGCGTGTCAAGAACGAAACAATAAACCTTAGCTGTTGTTGTCAGCAACTTATCATCGAGTCTATCATACATTAATATTCTATAACTTAGATGAGCTTTTCCGACTATATAAAGATGATTCCGGCAGTGACTAAAAACCTGCTTATCATCAACATCCTTGTTTGGTTTGCAATGGCAGCAGTGCCAAGCCTGTCGTCGCTGCTTGAACGTTTTTGTGCCCTCTATTACATTAATTCCGACCAGTTTATCCCCACCCAGCTGTTCACCTACATGTTTATGCATGCCAACTTTATGCACCTGTTTTTCAACATGTTTGCGCTTTATATGTTTGGCATGACCATGGAGCGAGTGTTGGGCCCGCAGAAATTTCTGTTTTACTATCTTTCGTGTGGCGTGGGAGCAGCGTTGGCTCAGGAGGGCGTGTTTGCTCTGATGATTCAGCACTATGTGTCGACGTTTGCCGATCCCGGGAGTGTGACTTCGATTTTACGTCATATCAACGCCAACACCGGCGAGTTGACGAACATCGGTGTGATGTTTGATTCGAGAGTGCAAACGTTGTTCAGCCTTTACCACACGCCCACAATCGGTGCATCGGGCTCGGTGTTCGGCATCCTGTTGGCGTTCGGGTATATGTTCCCCAATGTGCGCCTCACTTTGATTTTCCCGCCCATCCCCATCAAGGCGCGAGTGTTCGTGATGCTCTATGCGCTCGTGGAGTTGGTGCTTGGCATTGTGAACAGTCAGGCCGACACGGTGGCTCACTTCGCTCACCTCGGTGGTATGTTGGTGGGATTGCTCATCCTGATTTATTGGCGCCGTAAACGCATAATCGGTGGCCCGTATT
>CAZDIC010000111.1:0-5566 GCA_964505395.1 uncultured Alistipes sp.
TGACGCATCGGCAACTTTGGCCGATTTTATCACACTTCTCGTCAATAACCGACGCATTGACTTGGCACGTCTCATGGCGTTGGCCTACCTGCAAATTTATCGCAAAGCCAACAACATATATGGCGTTGAAATCATTTCGGCTGCTCCGCTCACCGATGCCGATTCAAAACGCTTGCGTGCTCTCATTGATCGTCACCTCAGCGGCGCTACTGCCGAGTACACTTACGCCACAAACCCCGACCTCATTGGCGGTTTTGTGGTTAACATCGATTCCGAACGCCTTGACGCGTCGGTGAAAAACGAATTAGAACAATTGCGTTTAAATCTATTAAACTAAAACCAAGCGATGATTAATCCCAGCGAGATATCTGAAGTTTTAAAAGAACAACTTGCCAACGTCAATTCGCACGTAGCGTTTGAAGAAGTTGGTAAAGTACTTGAGGTAGGCGATGGCGTTGCACACGTTTATGGTCTTGACAACGTGTGCGCTAACGAACTCGTTGAATTTGAAAACGGCGTGAAAGGCGTGGCTCTCAACCTCGAAGAAAGCAACGTCGGCGTCATCCTCATGAATAATGTAAACAAAGTCACCGAAGGTATGGCTGTGCGTCGCACCGGCGAAATCGCATCTATACCCGTTGGCGATGGCCTCTTTGGCCGCGTTATCAACGTGCTCGGTGAACCTATAGACGGCCGCGGTCCAATCGCCGGTGACCTTGTGCGCCTTCCCCTTGAGCGCAAAGCACCGGGCGTTATCTACCGCCAACCCGTTAACCAACCACTCCAAACAGGTATTAAAGCTATTGATGCTATGGTGCCCATTGGCCGCGGACAGCGTGAGCTCATCATCGGTGACCGCCAAATCGGTAAAACCGCTATTGCCATCGACACCATCATCAACCAGCGTAAAAACTTTGAACAAGGCAAACCCGTATATTGCATATATGTAGCAATCGGTCAAAAAGCTTCATCTGTAGCTGCTACAGTTGAAACCTTGCGCAAAAACGGCGCCCTCGAATACACCGTGGTCATCGCCGCTACTGCTTCCGACTCTGCTTCTATGCGCTACTACTCACCTTTTGCCGGCGTGGCTATCGGTGAATATATCCGCGACACCGGTCGTGACGCTTTGATCGTATACGATGACTTGTCAAAACAAGCCGTTGCTTATCGCGAAATCTCTCTTATCCTCAAACGCCCCTCAGGACGTGAGGCTTATCCCGGCGATATCTTCTATCTCCACTCTCGTCTGCTTGAACGTGCTGCCAAAATCATCGACAACCAACAAGTAGCCGAAAAAATGAACGACCTCCCCGAGGCTCTCAAACCCATCGTTAAAGGTGGTGGCTCACTCACCGCTCTGCCTATCATCGAAACTCAGGCAGGTGACGTTTCAGCCTACATCCCCACAAACGTGATTTCTATCACCGATGGTCAGATCTTCTTGGAGACAGCTCTCTTCAACCGCGGCGTGCGTCCCGCTATCAACGTTGGCATCTCTGTGTCGCGTGTTGGTGGTAACGCACAAATCAAGTCAATGAAGAAAGTTGCCGGTACGCTCAAAATCGACCAAGCTCAGTTCCGCGAGCTCGAATCGTTCACCAAATTCGGTGGCGATATGGACCCCGTCACCGCTCGCGTTATCGACAAAGGTCGCAAAAACGAACGATTACTCATTCAACCGCAATATCAACCCTGGGAAGTTGCCGACCAAGTCGCTGTCATCTACTGCGGCGTGCATGGCTTGCTCGAAAAAGTTCCCATGGCCAAAGTTGCCGAGTTTGAACAACAATACTTGCAACTGCTCCACGCTAAGCATGCCGACGATGTGCTCGCCGTGATTGCTGCCGGTAAACTCACCGACGACGTCACCGCCAAGCTCACCGCCGCCGCTGCCGAAGTCGCTGCACGTTTCAACAACTAATCCGCCTCTACTCCACAATATAATTCACACAACAATTAAATGGCAACACTTAGAGAACTTAAAGGTCGCATTGGCTCGGTAGCCTCGTCAGAGAAAATTACCGGAGCTATGAAGATGATATCTTCAGCCAAAATGCACAAAGCCGAGGGCGCTTTGCGTCGCCTCGTGCCGTTCCGTAGCCAAATTGAGACTATCATCGGTAATCTCTTGTCGTCTGATGCACAATTCTCGTCTGCTTTAGTCACAGAGCGCGCCGAAGTGAAACGCTTGTGCGTGGTTGTGTGGGGTAGTGATGACGGACTTTGTGGCGCCTATAATGTTAACATCTACAAACGTTTGGTCATGCTTCTTGCAGAGTTGCGCGAGAAAGTTGGAAAAAACGCTCAAATTGATATCATGCCCATAGGCCGTAAAATGACATCGGCTTTGGCTAAACTCAAACTCGCCAACGTTGGCGTTGTCGCTGCTCCACAAGGCATCGACTCAAAAACCGATGGCGACCGTGTCAATAACTTTATAGGCTTCCTGCAACAACAATTTGAAAACGGCACTTATGACCGAATTGATGCTCTCTACATGAACTACATTACCGCCGGTCGTCAGCGCCCCAAAAACCTTCAATTGTTGCCCGTTCTCCCTGATACTTTTTCGACCGATGGCTCTGCCACTACCGGTCGTCCCTACTTGTTTGAGCCTGATCCAAACTCCATCTTCAACACCGTGTTGCCGATGTATTTGATGGCTACGATGCAAGACGTTTTCACCCAAAACCGTGCCTCTGAGGCTGCCGCCCGCGTCATGGCTATGCAAAGTGCTAACGACAATGCAAAGACCTTGCTCGAACAACTACAACTTGAATATAACAAACTGCGTCAACAATCAATCACCAGTGAGCTGCTCGACATTGTCGGCGGCCAGGTGCACGATTAAATAAACAGTATCTGCAATTAACCTAATAATTAATCGAAGTCAAATTAACAAGAAATCCAATCAATGGGTAGTGTAAAAGAATACTTCACATCATTAGGGTCGGGCTTCGCTAGCCTCATCAAAGGCATGCAAGTTACCGGTAAAGAATTAATAACCCCTAAAATTACGGAGCTTTATCCGGAGGACCGCGAAACTTTCAAATGGCCCGATCGTTTCCGCGCAATACTAACTTTAAAGTACGACAACGATGGCAATCACAAATGCATTGCCTGCGGCTCGTGCGAGCGCAATTGCCCCAACGGTACTATCACCTTGCAAACCAAGATGGTCGACACCCTTACCGGCAAAAAGAAAAAGCTCGACAAATATTTGTATGACCTTGGCAGCTGCACTTTCTGCCAACTCTGCGTGTCTAACTGTCCCACTAATGCGATTGAGTTTTCAAACGACTTCGAGCAAGCTGTTTTCACTCGCGAAAAATTGGTTAAACAGCTCAACTATCTCCCCGAGAAAGAAGAGCCTGCTCCAACGCCCGAAGAAATTGCTAAGGCCGCTGCCGAGCGCGAAGCTAAAATAGCCGCCGCAAAAGCCAAAGCCGCAGCCCTCAAAGCTGCGAAAGAAGCTGCCGCTCCCGCTGCTGACGCTGCACCGGCTGCCGACAAACCTCAAACTGAAAATAAATAACCCCAAAATATGGAATCAGTAGGAAGTATCATCATGTACTTGATCATTGCTCTTTCAATGATCGTATTCTCGGTACTGGCTGTCACCACTCGCAAAATCTTGCGCGCTGCAACCTATCTGCTTTTCACACTTTTTGCTGCTGCCGGAATTTATTTCCAGCTCGACTATGAGTTCCTTGGCGCTGTGCAAATCGCTGTGTATGCTGGCGGCATCGTGGTGCTGTTCGTATTCTCAATCTTGCTCACCAGTCAACCCGGTGACAATTCAGAAAAGCTTGCGTCAAAATCGCGCGTGCTCGGCCTTATCGGCGCACTCGCTATGTTGGTTGTGAGCGGTTACTCTTTGTTGACCCGCTGCGAATTTTTCTCTGCAGCTCCCCAACAAACCGACCAACTCACCATCAAACAAATCGGTGAAACCCTCATGGGCACCGGCGCTGCACAGTATTTATTGCCCTTTGAGGCTATCAGTGTGTTCCTCCTTGCGTGCATCATTGGTGGCATTGTTGTGGCTCGTAAACGTTAAAATTTGGCAATTATGGAATTAACAGCTATTTACTATCTCATACCCAGCCTCATCATGTTCTGCTGTGGTGTGTTTGGGTTCATCACCCGCAAAAACATGATTGCCATCTTGATTTCGCTCGAATTGATGCTCAACTCTGTTGATATCAACTTCGTCGTCTTCAACCGTTTCCTGTTCCCCGGTCAGCTTGAAGGTATGTTCTTCACTCTCTTCGCAATTGCTATTGCTGCTGCCGAAACCGCGCTTGCCATCGCAATCATCATTAACATCTATCGTGCGGCGAAAAGCGTCGACGTCACCGGTCTTAACGAAATGAAATTTTGAGCCCTATGGATATAACCTTACCAATTCTCATTTTGGCTATACCCCTTTTCAACTTCTTGTTGTTGGGCATTGCCGGATGTAAGATGAGCCACAAGCTCGCTGCCGCACTTGGCATCACTGGTATGGGCCTGTGTCTAGTGTTCAGCTACATCACAGCCTTCACCTATTTCTTCAGCGATAATCCCTTGTTCCAAACTGCTCTCGCCGATGGCGGCGTTGAACGTTTGCAATATGTTGTGTTCAACCAAACTTGGTTGGCTTTCACTCAAAACCTTGTCATCAAACTCGGTTTCTTGCTCGATCCAATCTCGGCTCTCATGCTCGTGGTGATCACAACAATTTCTTTCTGTGTGCATGTTTATAGCTTCGGCTATATGCACGGTGAGCGTGGCTTCCAACGCTACTACGCATTCCTTTCGCTCTTCAGCTTCTCAATGCTTGGCTTGGTTGTCGCTACCAACATCTTCCAAATGTACATTTTCTGGGAGCTTGTGGGTGCTTCATCTTATTTGCTCATCGGTTTCTACTACACCACACACGCTGCTGTCTCTGCTTCGAAAAAAGCATTTATCGTGACTCGTTTTGCCGACCTCGGCTTCCTCATCGGTATCTTGCTCCTTTCGTTCTACACTGACACATTCGACTTCCAAACACTCACCAACAACCCCTCAGCTGTTCTCGCTTCAACAGGCGGTGCAACATTCATGGGTGCATCAGTGCTCACTTGGGCTCTCGTGCTCATCTTCATGGGTGGTATGGGTAAATCAGCAATGATGCCCTTGCACATTTGGTTGCCCGATGCTATGGAAGGTCCCACTCCGGTATCTGCGCTCATCCACGCTGCTACCATGGTTGTTGCCGGTGTGTTCTTGGTTGCTCGCATGTTCCCCGTTTACATGCTCGAAGGTGCTGCTACAACAATCATCGCCGTGGTTGGTGCTCTCACCGCATTCTACGCTGCTATGGTTGCTTGTGCACAAATCGACATCAAACGTGTGCTCGCTTTCTCAACCATCTCACAAATTGCGTTCATGATGGTCAGCCTTGGCGTTGCTTCTGCCGGAAACGGTGCAGTCGAACACCATGGCCTCGGATACATGGCTGGTATGTTCCACCTGTTCACTCACGCAATGTTCAAAGCATTGTTGTTCCTCTGCGCAGGTTCTCTCATCCACGCCG
>CAZDIC010000112.1:0-5526 GCA_964505395.1 uncultured Alistipes sp.
AGGGGCAGGTACACCTAAACTTATAAGTACTTTAGAAAAAGCTTTTGAAAGTATTGAATCATGGCTTATAAAACTTGCAACTCCAATGGCGGCAGTAGCTGTAGGCTCAGGCTTATTTATGCAAAAATTTAGTCTTGGAGATGAAGAAAAAATAAGGACAGGCAAGAAACTAGTAAAAACAGCACTATTTTCATATGTATTTATTTTAGCAATACCTATCGGCACGCCCAACCCCTAAGACCACCTCGGTTGGTAATCGCAGAGTCCAAGATCACTCTGCGTGTAAATTCTTTATGTACTCGGGGTCTTTAACATTTCAACCGGGTTTTGCTGCTGACCCGTTATTCGCTCCAAGGGCGCTGCAAGGTTGTAAACCTTGCGGTTAGCCCTAAGGCAGGGAGATAAAAAATGGCAAATAGCGGGAAATGCTATTTGCCATTTTTTGTTGGGGGGTTATGCCGGTTGACGGCTGAACGTTTTTCCAACAGTGGCATACTGATGGGCCACAGGTGGATGAGAGGTTGTGTCACCGATGGATGAGAGGTTGAGCCATAGGTGGATGAGATGTTGTGCCGTCGCCCGGGATGGATTAGTATTTGAAGTTATATGATTGAGAGTAGAGTTCCCATGATTGAGAGATGAATTCGGGCATGCCGGATGCGGGAATTACCATTGACTCCTTTTGGTTGTCATTAAACAGAGGGGCAATTGTGCCGGTTTCAGATGCATCGTAGTAGTAGGCACACAAGCCGCAGCGACTGTTGAATGTGTAGTTCTTGTCGGCATCAATGGCGGGAGCTGTAGCTTTGGGAGTAGCAACTACCTTGAAGTTGTAGGTCTTGACGATCTTGGAATAGTCGTCTACGAGCAGCAAAGAGTCGTTCTTTGTGAACGTGAGGGTTTCGTCTGTGCCTGTTTTGTAGTCGGTGCAAACGGCTTTGATGTCGAAGTAGGTGTAATAATCGTCGGAAAGAACAACTTTGTACATTACGCCACCGTTGTAAGTGATTGTAGGGCCACCGTCGTCGGGGTCGTCATCGTCACCGCAGCTTACCAGCGATACACTCATCACCATGCCAATCATGATGGCAAGGATGGATAGAAACTTGTTTGTTTTCATTTTTTAAGGAATTCAATTGTTATTGGTTTTAGATTACTTGTCGCAAATATACGATGAAAGTTTTACAAAAACAAATCTGACAGCGCCCTAAAACGCGCAATCGTCACCGAATTTACGCCTAAAGTTTGTAATTTTATCGCAATATCGGCAACACAACCGCTGTAACCGCTGTATGACTCCCAAAACCGTGGGGCTAAAAAATCGTTTTTTGTTCAGTTAGAACACTGTATTGAATAAAAAAGGTAGTTTTTTATTCAATACAGGATTTCTATTGAATAAAATCGGGGAATTTAGGGGGTTGAGGGTGTTAGGGTTTGAGGGTGTTCAGCAGTTCGATGACGCGATGAATTTCAGTATACGCATTTTGGTCTTCAGGCGATTCCTGACATAATTGGCAAAGTTTTTCGGCATTTTCCAAAGCCATCGGCAAATTGCCGTTTTGTGTCAAATATTTGTAGAGGTTCGTCTTGGTAAAGTAGCGTTTTGTTTTCTCATAGCCGGGCATATACTTTTGCAAGTCGGGCAATAGTTGTTCGTAGTTAGCATACTTTCGGCAAACGACTTTCGGCAAGAAGTGCATCAAAAACCAAAACTCGGTACATGGGTTAGTTTCAATGAAAATCACGCTTCCATGATATTTTGCTGCAGAATATTTTCTTTTGGCATTGCGGTAAAGTTGCATCTCTGAGGGATATTGCAAAAGCCTATCCATATCAAAAAGGCAAACCACGTAGTCATACTGTTTTTCACAATATGAGTCTATCAGCTTCAGGATATGATGTATATCGCTATGTTGCGGAAAATCAGGCGCAATTTTGAATGGATATCGGCAGGCGATTCGCAGCGTTTCAAAGTAAAACCATTCTGTTTCGCCCTCCCCGATTATTGCTATACTTTTCTTGCTCATAACATCAGTCGATTAAGTCGAGATACATGCTTCCGAGGAATGGGAGTTTCACCAGTTTTCCCTGTTTGTATGCGTTATATGGCGACAGGTTTTTATGCAACCCCAAGGATGGCAACCGCACAACGCAAGTCTCACCGTTCTCATCTTTATCTGTGAACCATATCGTGTCACGTCGGATATAATCCTCGTTCAACAGATTTATGTCGTGAGTTGTGAGCAGCATCTGCGATGTTCTATCGCTATTGGCAAGAAAAACTTTGATGAAATAAGAGAGCAATTCATAGTGAATGCTTGTTTCCACTTCATCGATTGGTACAAATTGGTTCTTATTCAGCAAGAAGTTGAGTATGACAGCCATACCCATAAAACGCATTGTGCCGTTTGATTCGTAGCGCTCTGACAATTCATATTGGCCACCGTTAACTTTATGAGTGAAGGTCAATTCGTTGTTACCTACAAGTCGGTCCTCCTGATGCACCGCCACATCGGTGATGTTGAAGTCGGATGCTTTCAATAGTTTCAAGATGAATTTTTTTAGTTCAGCATCTCTATTCAACCGACTTTTGACATATTCCGATAGCGACATTCCGGGCTTCAACACCTCTTTTACACTGTTGGCAAAGTAGTCATACACATCATTCAACCTTGTGCGCTCCACATTGCTTTTGCCAAAAGCGGCAAGCACGCTGCAATTATTGATGGTGTTGCCGATAATTGTTGTTCGGCTTTTCTTTGTTAATTTTAGGTTTGCGCCAAATTCCACAACCGTCGAATCTGTGTCAACAGAATATCTACGGCAATATAATTTGGTGGGGCGCACCGACTCATACACGAACAACGTTTCAGCACAAATGCGTTGGGCGTTGAGCTCAAAACTTAGGATATATTTAGCCTCGCCAATGTAGAACGTCATTGACATTTTGGTCAATTCATGCCTCGATACATCGTTAAACATGAACGGAACGGTTCCGGTCGGCTCATTTCGGTCAGTCGGCATTCGCAGCACAAGCGATCTAAAAAAATCAATGGCCGAGAGCACATTGCTCTTTCCCGATGCATTGGCGCCATAGATTATTCCAAGCTTTAACAAGCGGACACCTTCCTTAACTTCGTAGGAATACTCATCTGACATAAACGTGTCGGATGTTGGTTCAAAGCTTATTTTCTGAGCCGATTTTATTGAGAAAAAGTTTTCTACGGTAAATTCTGCTATCATATCTCACAGTTTAAGATAACGCAAAGGTATGAAACAAAATGGAGAAAATCAAATCATAATCGCCGATTTCGTAATTTTATTACGAGAATGGCAAATATAACGGGCGGAACGGCGATTTTGTCCGAATTCGAAACCGCTTGGCGTGGCTCTAAATGACGTTCTCTGAAGATGTTGACCGGTTTGGCTTTCATTGGTGTGCAGGTCTAAAAAAACATAAAAATTTGCCAACGAGGGCACAAAGGAGTAACTTTGTAAGTTAAAGGAGTGTGGAGCAACGCAAATCGGGTTGCTACCGCACCAAACAGGGAAAGATGGATAAATATAGGGGAGAAGGAAACGGAAGAAACAAAACAACGACAGTAACAAAATAACAGGAATTGATGAAACGATACAAGCTGATAAACGATGTGCTTGGATGGGCGTGTTTCCTCATCGCAGCCATCACGTATCTACTTACGGTAGAGCCGACAGCGAGCTTCTGGGACTGCCCGGAGTTTATCGCACAGGGCGCGAAACTTGAAGTGGGGCACCCGCCGGGCAACCCGATATTCATGCTTGCCGCGCGCTTTTTCGTCAATTTTGCCGGAGGCGACATGAGCAAGGCCGCCATTATGGTCAACTCGATGAGCGCACTGCTTTCGGCCGGCACTATCTTGCTGCTGTTCTGGACCATCACTCACTTGGTTAAGCGCTTGATAGTTAAGGACGATGCAACGGAGATTTCACTCACCCGCATGTTGGTGATTTTCGGCAGCGGCATCTGCGGCGCGCTGATGTATGCTTGGAGCGACACCTTCTGGTTCTCGGCCGTTGAGGGTGAGGTTTACGCCTTCTCGTCGTTCTGCACTGCGCTGGTGTTCTGGCTGATACTCAAGTGGGAGAACATTGCCGACGAGCCTCACGCCGACCGCTATCTGGTGTTGATAGCCTATGTGATTGGTGTGTCGATTGCGGTACACCTGCTCAACCTGCTCTGCATTCCGGCCATCGTGTTGGTGTTCTACTATCGCAAATTTAAAAACACCACCGCCAACGGGTCGCTCATTGCGCTTGCCATCTCGGCAGTGATTGTGGCGCTGATTCTGTTTGGCTTGGTTCCGGGCTTCATTGAGATTGCCCAATACTTCGAACTCTTCTTTGTGAACAGTTGCGGAATGCCCTACAACGTGGGTGTGCTCATCTACGCGCTGTTGTTTATTGCGGTGAATGTGTGGTGCATCCGCGCGCTCTACCAGCAAAACAACGCGCTGAAAATCCGCTTGCTGTTCCTCGCCACCATCGTGCTCTCGGGAGTGCTCTTCATGGGCTCGTCAATGTGGATTCCACTGTTGCTGACAGTGGCTTTGGCCGCATGGCTCTTCGCCACCAAGAAGCTGCCGATTAGAATCCTCACCCTCTGCTCGCTGAGCGTGTTGGTAATCTTCATCGGCTACTCGAGCTATGCACTGCTGCTTATCCGCTCACATGCCAACCCCCCGATGAACCAAAACGCCCCCGACAACGTGTTTGCCCTCAGCTCATATCTCAACCGCGAGCAATATGGCGAGACACCGCTGTTCTACGGTCCCTCGTTCAAGTCGACGGTGCTCTACAAGGTTGACGCCTCGGGCAACTACGGCTTCATGAAACGCGCTCCGAAACGCATCTACGAGAAGGCTGTGAAGAGCTCGGCCACCGACCCCGACCGCTACACCAGCTACTTGAGCGATTCGCGCTACGTGATGACCCCCAATATGCTGTTCCCGCGTATGTATAGCGCAGCCGGCAACCACCCCACAGCCTATTTGGAGTGGATTGGCGCCCGCGAGCAGGACCTCGACAACGTTGAGGCTCCGGTGCTCGTCGACGAAAGCGGCAACACCGTGCAGACCGCACAGCTGCAACGCCCGTCGATGGCTCAAAACCTGCAATACTTCTTCAACTACCAGTTGAACTACATGTATTGGCGCTACTTCCTGTGGAACTTTGCCGGCCGCCAAAACGACCTCGCCGGCCAGGGTGAAGCCAACCGCGGCAACTGGATTTCGGGCATCTCGTTTATTGATAACCCCCGTTTGGGCGACCAGAGCCTGCTGCCCGACGACTTCGGCAAGGGGAACAAAGGTCACAACGTGTTCTTCATGCTGCCTTTGCTGATGGGCATCATCGGCCTGAGCTGGCAAGCCTTCTGCTCGAAGCGCGGCATTGAGCAATTCTGGGTGATATTCTTCTTGTTCTTCATGACCGGCATTGCCATTGTGCTCTACCTGAACCAGCCGCCGTTGCAGCCGCGTGAACGCGACT
>CAZDIC010000113.1:0-5517 GCA_964505395.1 uncultured Alistipes sp.
TGCGGTTTTTTGTGCTGTTAGAGAGCAACATTACCCGAGGGGGTAAGATTACTTCAAGATATCTTTAACGGCGTCATTGGGAACCATTTGTTCCTGGAAAGTGTAAGCGCCGGTTTTGGGCGACTTAACCATCTTAATCACCTTTGAGTATGTGCGACCTTCACCTTTCTGAAGAGATGCAACGGTTTTCTTTGCCATATCGAGTCAAAACTTTTTCTTGGGTGGATATTATTTGATTTCTTTATGAACAGTCACTCTTTTAAGAATGGGGTTGTATTTCTTCAACTCCAAACGCTCGGTGGTGTTCTTGCGGTTTTTGGTAGTGATGTAACGTGATGTGCCGGGCATTCCGCTTGCCTTGTGTTCGGTGCATTCCAAAATTACCTGCACGCGATTTCCTTTTGCTTTCTTTGCCATTTTCTTTGAGCCTTTTTAGAAATTTTCAGTGTGTTTGAATTTCTTCTGAGCCGGTTGAAATTCTTAGAAATCCAATTGCTTGATTTCTGTTAAATAACCTTTGGCTGCGGCTTGTTTGATAGCTGCATCCAAACCCATCTTGTTGATGGTGCGAAGACCCGCGTTGCTCAAAGTCAGAAGCACCCAGGTGTCCTGCTCTACCCAGTAAAACTTACGGTTAAATAAGTTCACATTGAAGCGACGTTTTGTGTGGCGCTTCGAGTGCGATACATTATTTCCTGTAATCGCTTTTTTGCCTGTAATTTGACAAATCTTTGACATGGCTGTTAATCTATTATCTTGTTTCTTTATTAATTAACATGAAATCGTTGTGGCCACCGTCTCACTCTCATATCACCGAAAGCTGCATCACGGCAATCGGCTTTTGCGGAGGGGTCACAAATCAGAGTGCAAAGTAAGTGATTTTTCGCCACTTGTGCAAATTTTCGCCCAACCTTTTCCACTAACCGCCTTTTTTTCGTACTTTCGCACATACCTTTCTCCCCCGTTCTCACGTTTACACTAAAAATTCCTTTTTTTAGCTATGTCCGACAACTTTTTTCGCGTTGCAGCTGCCGTTCCGGCCGTAGAAGTGGCTAACCCCGACGCCAACGCATCCTCGATAATCGCTCAACTCACCCAACTCGAAGCCGAAAACGTGGCGCTTGCCGTGTTTCCCGAGCTTTCGGTCACCGGCTACACTTGTGGCGACCTTTTCCACTCGGAGCTGTTGCTCAACGAGGCCGATAAGGCTGTGAAACGAATAGCCGAGGCCACCGCCACCCTCCACATCACCGCGATTGTGGGCGCTCCGGTGCGCTACAACAACGCGCTATATAATTGTGGTATCGCCATCAGCGGCGGCAAGGTGAGAATGATTGTGCCGAAAAGTTATCTCCCCAACTACAACGAATTTTACGAAAAACGTTTGTGGACATCGGGCATCGACATCGATGCCACCGTCGATGGAGTGCCGTTCACCACTCGCCAACTGCTCAGCCTGGGCAACGCCAAGGTGGGAATTGAAATTTGCGAAGACCTCTGGACCGCCATTCCGCCATCGTGCAACGCCTCGCTGGCCGGGGCCAACGTGATTTTGAACCTCTCGGCGTCAAACGACATCATCGGCAAATACGCCTATCTCCGTTCGCTGATTGCACAACAGTCGGCTCGTTGCCTTTGCGCCTACATCTACGCCTCGGCCGGTTTTGGCGAATCGTCGACCGACCTGGTGTTCGACGGTAAAGCCATCATCGCTGAAAACGGCACCATCCTCGAAGCCAACGAACGTTGGACCGAGACACCGCAAACCGTGATTGCCGACATTGACATTGCAGGCCTCAGCCGCGATCGCATGCACATCGGCTCGTTTACCGACTGTGCAAAAGCCACATCGACAGCCAACGCTTACACCATTGTGGAGGCGCCCTATAATGTGGCCAAATCCGCTACACTTCTGCGCAAAGTTAATCCACACCCCTTCGTGCCGGCCGACGACACCGCAATCGACCGTCGCTGCAACGAAATTATCAACATCCAAGTGGCCGGATTGGCCCGACGCCTCGACGCCACACGCTGCAAGACATTGGTTGTTGGCATCTCGGGAGGCCTTGATTCCACACTTGCACTGCTCGTGGCTGTCAAAACCTTCAATCGCCTCAATTTGCCCCTCTCCGGCATAATCGGTGTGACCATGCCCGGATTCGGCACCACAGGACGCACCCACACCAACGCGCTCAAACTGATGGAAGGATTGGGTGTAACGCAACGCGAGATTTCAATCACCGCTGCCGTTAACCAACACTTCAGCGACATAAACCACGACCCGAGCGTGCACGATGTGACCTATGAGAACTCGCAGGCTCGCGAACGCACACAGCTCCTGATGGACCTCGCCAACAAAGAGGGCGGCATGGTGCTCGGCACCGGTGACCTCTCGGAACTGGCCCTCGGCTGGGCCACCTACAACGGCGACCACATGTCGATGTATGGCGTCAATGCTTCAGTGCCCAAAACCTTGGTAAAATATCTGGTGCGCTGGTTTGCCATGCGTGCCGACAACAACCTCATTGCCGAATCGCTCACCGACATTATCGACACCCCCATTTCTCCGGAACTGACCCCCGCCGACGACAAGGGAAACATTGCACAGAAAACCGAAGACCTTGTTGGCCCCTACGAGCTCCACGACTTCTTCCTCTACTACACCCTGCGCTTCGGCCTGTCGCCCAAGCATATCTACCGATTGGCACGAGCAGCCTTCCCCAACGAGGACGAAACCGCACCGATGGCCACTTCAATGCCGGTAGGAGCCTACTCCGACAGCACAATCAAACATTGGTTGCGCACCTTCTTCCGTCGCTTCTTCAACCAACAGTTCAAACGCTCATGCCTCCCCGACGGGCCTAAGGTCGGTTCGGTGTGCCTGTCGCCTCGCGGCGATTGGCGCATGCCCTCCGATGCATCATCGGCCCTCTGGCTCAAAGAAATTGACACACTCTAAGTTGCCGCTGCCATGCCTGTAATTCATATCGACTCGCTTACCCACCCCGGAGTTGAAATTTTCAGCACCCTCACCGAGGCACAACTCCGAAACCGCCTCCACGCCGAGCAGGGAATGTTTATCGCCGAAAGCCCGAAGGTGATTCATGTGGCTCTCGACGCCGGCTACACCCCCTTGGCGTTGCTGTGTGAGGAACGACACATCACCGGCGATGCAGCCGACATCATCACACGTTGCGGCGACATCCCGGTCTACACCGGGTCGCGCGAACTGCTGGCGCAACTCACCGGCTACACCCTCACTCGCGGTGTGCTCTGCGCAATGCGCCGCAAACAGGCACCAACGGTTGCCGAAGTGTGCGCCGACGCCTCGCGCATCGTGGTCATCGACAGCGTTACCGACACCACCAACATCGGCGCCATCTTCCGTTCGGCAGCCGCCCTCGGCATCGACGCTGTGTTGCTGACACCCACCTCGTGCGACCCGCTAAACCGCCGTGCCGTGCGCGTGTCGATGGGCTCGGTGTTTCTCGTGCCCTGGACATGGATCGACACTCCGCTCACATCACTCCACGACCACGGATTCCGCACCGTGGCAATGGCATTGACCGACAAATCAATCTCGCTCGACGACCCGATTCTGAAACAGCAACCGCGCCTGGCACTAATCATGGGCACCGAGGGGGACGGCCTTGCCAAAAACACCATAGCTGAAGCCGACTTCACCGTGCGCATCCCCATGAGCCACAACGTTGACTCCCTCAACGTTGCCGCCGCCTCGGCCGTCGCCTTTTGGGAACTCCGCTCCCGCTAACACCCCCTTCCTTATTCTCCACCCCTCATCTCATCTCCTTTCCTATTCTCCACTACACTTCTCCATTCCCACCTCTCCACTCCCTTTCTCCTCTCCACAGCACCTCATCCAAACAGCCATTTTTTCGCTTTTGCATTTGCCTCTAAATAGCACCTGTAAATCCACAGTGCAATTTTTAGGCCAATATTCGTTTTACGGTCTACAGCGGCGATTTTACCACAAAAACACCGCTTGAAACGCCACAAAAACACCGCTTGAAATGCCACAAAAACACCGCTTGAAATGCCACAAAAACACCGTTTTTCTTTGTTGAATCAAATTTATTACATACATTTGTGTCTGAATAATCGATGATACAACCATGAAGTATTTCTCAAGAGTAGCAGACAAGATGTTGCGCGAAAGGCTTGAAGCATTTGGGGCCGTGTTAATCGAAGGATCCAAATGGACCGGCAAGACCACCACCGCTGAGCAACAGGCAAAAAGCATCATCAAAATGCAAGACCCGGATATGGCTGAAGACTATCTTACTACAGCCGCAACCAAGCCATCGCTTCTGCTAAAAGGCGAAAAGCCGAAACTCATAGATGAATGGCAGGATGCCCCAATGCTATGGGATGCTGTGCGCACGGCGGTTGACAACGCCGGTGGCGCACCGGGACAGTATATTCTAACCGGTAGCAACACCGTTGACAACGACAAAATTCGGCACACCGGCACAGGGCGTATCACTCGAATGAAAATGCTGCCAATGAGCTTGTGGGAATCGCATGAATCATCCGGCGAAGTGTCAATAAGTGCACTCTTTGATAACAAGGAATACAACATTGATGGAGCCGCCTCAGGACTTGATATCCGGGGGCTAATTCGCGCTGCATGTCGTGGAGGATGGCCGGCAACTCTTCAATTGAACGACAATGCAAAAATGCTAATAGCACGCGACTACGTTAACAGCGTGTGTGAATACGATATTTCCGCCATTGACAAAAAACAGCGAAATCCCAAGATTGCACATCGGATTATGCGCTCATACGCACGGAACATCAGCACGTTAGCGAAGAAAACCGCCATACTCGCTGATATTACTGCCGCCGGCGACATCTCACTGTCGATGGACCGATTAGATGACTACATTTCAGCTCTTGAGAAGCTATATGTAATTCAAGACATCGAAGCATGGTGCCCTGCCATCAGAAGCAAAACCGCCGTAAGGAGTGCACCAAAACGTTGCTTTTCAGACCCATCAATAGCGGTTGCTGCATTAGGACTTAACGCTGATGCGCTGGAAACACAGCTCAAAACATTCGGTTTTATATTTGAGCAAATGTGTATTAGAGACCTCAAAGCCTACACCGCCGATTTTAATAGCCGCGTGTCGTACTACCGAGACCGTTATGGCCTCGAGGCAGACCTCGTGCTACATTTAGATGACGGCCGTTATGCCTTAATTGAATGTAAACTCGGCAGCCGTGAAATCGACGAAGGCGCAAAGCACCTGCGCGAAATTCGCAACCTCGTAAGTAAATACAATCAGACAGAATCGCAGGCACCTCTGCGCGAACCCGACCTTCTAATTGTAATGACCGGAGGCAAAATGGCATACACTCGCCCCGATGGTGTAAAAGTCATTCCTCTGGCATGCCTACGTGACTAACAACGCTATTACTCGCTGTAATAGACGCGACGGACACGCGGACTAACGGCGGTGAGGAGCTCGTAGGGGATGGTGTCGAGTGCCTCGGCAA
>CAZDIC010000114.1:0-1330 GCA_964505395.1 uncultured Alistipes sp.
CGGGGAAGAGGAGGCGGTAGAGCTCACCGAACCAGAGGACGAGGGAGGTGGAGCCGATGATGAGGAGCCAATCGGTGATGGTTAGGGGAGTGACCGAGAAGAATTGGCCGCCACACTCCACGATGATGATTTGTCCGATGAAGATTACCAGCAGGATGAAGATAAATTCGCCACATTTGCCGAGGTGGAGCGCACTGCGATGTGTGGCAAAGGCTCGGGCGTTAAACATATTCCAGAATTGGAGCATCACAAAGGTGGTGAATATCAGGCTGAGCTCGTAGGTCGACAGGCCGTCTTTCGCGCCTAATTGCAGGTGGACGAGTTGCGTGAGCGAGGTCACATCGGCGTGTTCAAATGCGTAGACCATTCCAAACAGCAGCGCGAAGAATATGCCGCCGGAGATGAGAATGAATTGCCACATGGCCGAGGAGATGATGAATGCCGAACGTGAACGAGGCTTGTCGAGCATCACGTTTGCGGTTGGCGGTAGAGAGGCCAGGGCCATAGCGGCAAATGTGTCCATGATGAGGTTCACCCAAAGCATTTGAGTGACGGTAAGCGGTGATTCGGTGCCCATGAATGCTCCTGCAAGCACTATCAGACATGCTGCCATGTTGACGGTGAGTTGGAACAGCACGAAGCGTTGTATGTTGCGGTAGAGCGAACGTCCCCACATCACGGCACGTCCGATTGATGCAAACGAGTTGTCGATAATAGTGATGTCGCTTGCTTCTTTGGCCACAGAGGTGCCATCGCCCATCGACAGGCCTACATGGGCTGCCTTGAGGGCCGGCGCATCGTTCGTGCCGTCACCGGTCACGGCAACCACCTGGTTGCGGCGTTGCAGGGCTTCCACCAAGCGTTTCTTATCCATCGGGCGGGCACGAGCAATGATTTTCAAGTCGAGTACACGGTCGTATAGCTCGTCGTCGCTGAGTGCGCCAAATTCAGGGCCTGTGATGATGTTGCGTTCCGTGTCGTCGGGGAGCCACAGCCCGATTTGTCGGCCAATCTCCTTGGCCGTGCCGGGGGTGTCGCCGGTGACAATCTTCACCGCGATGCCGGCATTGAGCACTTCGGCAATGGCTTCGGGCACATCAGCGCGCACTGGGTCGGCAATGGCGGTGATGCCGAGGAATGTGAGGTTTGTAGCCACAACTTTACCGTCGGCAATGGTGGCGTCGCCGGCATTGAGCTGCTGCACAGCGAAGCCGAGTGTGCGCATGGCTTGTGCTTGATATTCTTTTAGCTGAGTGTCGACAAGCGCTTTGTCAGCGTTGCCGGCAAAATCTTTGCAAAGCGAGTAGACAATTTCCGGGGCACCTTTCAC
>CAZDIC010000114.1:1430-5439 GCA_964505395.1 uncultured Alistipes sp.
ATAAGGCGGCTCATCTCATCGTTGCCAAGCTTCTGCGATGCGTCAAGCGCGTAGAAGTTGGTGGCTGCCACTTGCATTTGGTTTTGGGTGAGTGTGCCGGTTTTATCGGTGCATATCACGGTGGTGGCGCCCATAGTTTCGCAGGCGTGGAGTTTGCGCACCAGGTTATTTGTTTTCAGCATACGGCGCATGCTGTAGGCGAGGCTCAAGGTTACTGCCATCGGCAATCCTTCGGGCACCGACACCACCACGAGTGTCACGGCAATCATGATTGTTTGCAGCAGGTAGGTCACAAAGTGCATCACCTCAAACGGTTCGTTGAGGAAATACATCAGGATTCGTCCGCCCACGATAGCTATGCCCACGGCGTAGCTGAACCATGCGATGAGTTTGCCGAGGCGGTCGAGTTGCTCGGTAAGCGGTGTGCGCACATTGTCGTCGATTTGCGCAGCCTCAAACACTTTGCCGTTTTCAGTGCTGTCGCCAACGGCAAACACACGTGCCACAGCGTGCCCCTCCATCACTTTGGTGCCTCGCATCACATGATTTGAGGGGAAGGTGGCTTCCGCATCGAACTGTGCCGGGTCGGTGGTCTTTCGGGCCATCGGTTCGCCGGTGAGTGTCGATTCGTCAACACTGAGCATGGTGGCCTCGAGCAGTTCGGCATCGGCGGGAATCTCCTCACCGGTGGTGAGTATGAGTATGTCGCCTACAACTACATCGCGTTTGGGCACAGATGTTGCGGTGCCGTTGCGGAAAAGTTGCACCGGCTCATCGTCGTTCACTTGGTTGAGAATGGCAAACTCGTTATTGGCTTTCTCCTCAAAAATAAATGCAAGGCCGGTGGCAAGCATAATGGCCACAAAGATGCCGATAGGCTCAAAAAACACTGAGGCTCCCTGATGCAGCCCGAAATACTCATACAGCGATATGAGCACCGACAAGCAGCCGGCCATCAGCAGGATGATAATCAGCGGGTCGCGAAATTTCTCCAGCAGGAGTTTCCACCAAGGGGCTTTCTCGGCGGGAGTGAGCACATTTATGCCATGTTTGGCTCTGCTTTGCAGAACCTCGGCATCGGTCAAACCAATATATTTTTTTTGTTCGCTCATGATGTGAGAGTGCGTGTTAGCAACGCATCACTGTGGCCGATGACGCGTGTGTTAGAAGATAAAAATGCGGGTGAGTGCCACGATAATCAGGGCGTAGGTGCCGGCAACAGCGTCGTCGAGCATCACTCCCCAGCCATTTCCTACAAATTCCATGCGGCGGCATAGCGGGGTTTTCACTATGTCGATAATGCGGAAGAGTGCGAAGCCGAGGAAGGCTAAAATCGCGGTGTCGGTTTTATCGGGGGTAGCGGCCACCAGCAGGGGAATCCATGTGCCCAAAAATTCATCAATTACCACAGTGCGAGGGTCTTCGCCCCAGTATCTTTCCATGACGCGCGAGGTCCATGCGCCAACCACGGTGGTCACAACCACCAAGGCTAAGGTAATCAAAAAAAGTGTGAGGCCGGGGCCTGTGGCCAGGTAGATGAGATACCAGATTATCAGTGCAAGAAAGGCACCGGCGGTGCCGGGAGCACCGGGAATAAAGCCTGTGCCGAGGCCTGTGGAGAGAATTACGTGAAACCATGGGGCTTCGCCCAACGGGTGGTTGTTATTATTGCTCATATAGCATTTGAGGTATTGTTTCTTTGCTTAGTCAAAGTTATCACTTAAAAGCCAAATTGACAAACATTTTCAGTGCAAATTCACCGTGCTGATGTTCTTGGGCTGCATAAAGCGATGAAGCGCTCCGCAATGCGGTAGCGCTCCATCATATCGTGTTGAAATATGTCGGTTGAGAGTGATTGCCTCGTGGGCGTTGTTTGTAACTCCGAGGTGGTGGCGTGCACTATTTCTCGCGCATGAACACCTGCACCGGAGTGCCCGAGAACTCCCAATTGTCGCGAATCTTGTTCTCCAAGAAACGGCGGTAGGGTTCTTTGACCCATTGCGGCAGGTTGCAGAAGAACACGAAGGTGGGCACGGGCACACCTTTCAGTTGTGTGACATATTTAATCTTGATGTATTTGCCTTTGTTGGCCGGTGGCGGATATGCTCCGATAGCCTCAAGCATCACCTTGTTGAGCTGAGATGTGGCTACTTCGCGTTTGCGATTTTTGTAGACGTTGACAGCTGTTTCCAACACTTTAAAGATGCGTTGTTTTGTCAGGGCCGAGCAGAAGATGATGGGGAAATCGGTGAACGGTGCGAAACGTTTGCGGATTGCATCCTCAAAGTGTTTCTGAGCCTGCACCGATTTATCCTCGGCAATGTCCCACTTGTTCACACACACCACCAATCCCTTTTTGTTGCGTTCAATCAGGCCGAAGATGTTGGCATCTTGGGCCTCGATGCCGCGAGTGGCATCAATCATCAGAATGCACACATCCGAGGCTTCAATGGCGCGAATAGAGCGGATAACCGAATAGTATTCGATATCTTCGTTTACCTTCTGTTTCTTGCGGATACCGGCGGTGTCGACAAGATAAAAGTCGAAGCCGAATTTGTTGTATCGGGTGTAGATGCTGTCGCGAGTGGTTCCGGCGATGTTGGTCACAATGTGACGGTCCTCACCGATAAAGGCGTTGATAAGGCTCGATTTGCCGGCGTTCGGACGGCCCACGATGGCAAAACGGGGAATCTCGTCGAGCTGCTCATCGTCGTCGGTCGGTTCCGGCAACTTCTTCACAATCTCGTCGAGGAGGTCACCTGTGCCATAGCCACTGACGGCCGACACGGGATAAGGCTCGCCCAATCCGAGGCTGTAAAATTCGGGAACGTTGTAAAGCCAGTCGTTTGAATCAACTTTGTTGGTGACCAAAATCACCGGCTTTTTTGATTTGCGAAGTATCTCGGCCACATGGTCGTCGAGGTCGGTAACGCCGTTCATTGCGTCGACCACAAACAAAATCTCGTCGGCTTGTTCGATGGCCACGTGAACCTGTTTATTGATTTCTTCTTCAAAAATATCGTCAGAGTTAACCACCCAACCGCCTGTGTCGACAATGGAGAAGTCGCGTCCGCACCAATCAACTTTGCCATATTGGCGGTCGCGAGTGGTGCCCGCGGTTTCGTCAACAATAGCTTGACGGCTCTCGGTGAGTCGGTTAAAGAGTGTTGATTTCCCCACATTGGGGCGCCCAACAATTGCTACAAGTTGTGCCATGATTTTATGTTGCGGATTTTCAAATTTCGGTGCAAAGTTACTGAATTTGCGCCACTTCTGCAACTTCCCGCCGTCACCGTCGCCATGCACCATATTTCACATTGGGCTACATTAGGGCTCTCGCAGGTGGCGCGTGGCGCGGTTACTCGATGTAGCCGAAGGTGCGGAGTTTGTTTTCGCGGTTGCGCCAGTTGGGCTCCACTTTCACAAAGAGCTCGAGGAATACGCGTTTGTTGAAGAAGGTTTCGATGTCTTTGCGGGCCGCGGTGCCTACGCGTTTGAGCATGGCTCCCCCTTTGCCGATGAGGATTCCTTTTTGGCTGTCGCGTTCCACGAAGATTGTTGAGATGATGTGTATGCTGTGGTCGTCCTCGGCAAATTTTTCCACGATTACTTCAACCGAATAGGGCACCTCTTTGTCGTAGGTGGTGAGGATTTTCTCACGTATGATTTCGGTCACGAAGAAGCGTGCCGGTTTGTCGGTGAGGGCGTCTTTGCCGAAGTATGGCGGCGAGGGGGGTAGAAGCTCCACGATGCGATTCATCAGGTTGGTTACGTTGAAGTGTTCTTGAGCCGATGTGGGGAATATTTCGGCTTTTGGCAAGATTTCTTTCCAGCGGTTGATGATTGTTTCGAGGTCGTGGTTATTTTTCAGCAGGTCGATTTTGTTGATGACCAGCAGTGTGGGGATTTTCTCTTTTGCTACGCGGTCGAGGAAGTCGCTGTTTTTCTTAGGGTCTTCAACCACGTCGGTCACGTAGAGCAGGATGTCGGCATCGGTCAGTGCGCCTTG
>CAZDIC010000115.1:0-5376 GCA_964505395.1 uncultured Alistipes sp.
CCCGATTGATATCCTCGAAATTGATAACACCGAGGTTCGCAATGAGCAGTGCGCACGTTTGCAAGACCTCCGCGCACACCGCGATGAGGCAGCTGTGAAGAAGTCACTTGCCGATATTACCGAATGTGTTCGCACCAAGAAAGGTAACCTCCTTGACTTGGCTGTGAAAGCTGCAGGTTTGCGTGCTTCTTTGGGTGAAATTTCCGATGCCTGCGAAGAGGTCGTAGGCCGTTATAAAGCTGTAATTAGAACTATTTCAGGCGTGTATTCAAGCGAAACAAAGGACGATCCCGACTTCCTCAAAGCTCGTAAGATGACCGAGGAATTCGCAAAACGCGAAGGTCGTCAACCTCGTATTATGATTGCCAAAATGGGCCAGGACGGTCACGACCGTGGCGCGAAGGTTGTTGCAACCGGTTACGCTGACTGCGGTTTCGACGTAGATATGGGGCCCTTGTTCCAAACCCCTGCCGAAGCAGCTCGTCAAGCAGTTGAAAACGACGTGCACATTCTCGGTGTGTCATCGTTGGCTGCCGGTCACAAGACTTTGATACCGCAGGTTATCGAGGAACTTAAGAAACTCGGCCGTGAGGACATCATGGTAACTGCCGGTGGTGTTATCCCCGCACAGGACTATGACTTCCTTTACAAGGCCGGTGTTGCTGCCATCTTCGGCCCCGGCACTCGCATCCCGATGTCGGCCATCCGCATGTTGGAGCTCCTAAAAGGTGAGGAATAATATTGAATAAGAATTAGCTATTTGTTCTCGGGGCGGTATGCACAACGGCTTTGCGCATATCGCCCCGAGATTATCAAAACATCAGTGCTGTGGACGGTGCGGAACGGATATATGTGGCAATTGACTTGAAGTCGTTTTTCGCTTCGGTAGAGTGTGTTGACCGCGGGCTTGACCCGCTGACAACCAACCTCGTTGTTGCCGATTTAAGTCGAACGGAGAAAACAATCTGTTTGGCTGTGTCGCCTGCGCTGAAACAGTATGGCATCGGTGGCCGTGCTCGTCTGTTTGAGGTTGTGCAGAAGGTGAGAGAGGTGAATTGCCAAAGGTGTAGCCTTGCTCCAAATCGCACTTTAACAGCCAAGTCGACTTCGGATACGGAGTTGAAGGTACACCCGGAATATGCTCTGGATTACATCGTGGCTCCTCCGCGCATGGCCAAGTACATCGAATATAGCACTCGCATTTATCAAGTGTATCTACGCTACATTGCGCCTGAAGATATTCATGTCTATTCAATTGATGAGGTTTTTATTGATGTAACCTCTTATCTGAAAACCTATCGGATGACGGCGCATGAGCTGACTATGAAGATGATTCGTGAAGTGCTGGCTGAAACCGGCATTACGGCCACGGCCGGCATCGGCACCAACCTTTATCTTTGCAAAATCGCCATGGATATTGTGGCAAAACATATCCCTGCCGATGCCGATGGGGTGAGAATTGCCGAACTTGATGAGATGTCGTACCGCCGACAGCTTTGGAACCACACTCCGCTTACCGATTTTTGGCGCGTTGGGCGCGGTATTGCGCGGCGCTTGGAGAACTATGGAGTTTCTACCATGGGGCAGCTGGCTCGTTTGTCGATTACCCACGAGGCATTCCTCTTCAAACTGTTTGGTGTGAATGCCGAACTGCTCATTGATCATGCGTGGGGTTATGAACCGTGCACCATTGATATGGTTAAGGCTTATCGGCCCGAGACTAATTCGCTGTGTAGTGGTCAAGTGTTGTCGTGTGCCTACACCTGCGATAAGGCGCTTGTTGTGGTGCAGGAGATGGCTGATGCTCTCGCGCTCGACATGGTTGACAAACGTTTGGTCGCCGACCAACTGGTGCTCACAGTTGGTTATGATATTGAGTCGCTTACCAATCCCGATATACGTGCCCGCTATTGGGGAGATGTTGCAACCGACCATTATGGTAGGGCAGTGCCGAAGCCTGCTCATGGGTCGGCCAATCTGTCAAATCCGACCTCATCTGCACACGCGTTCAACGAGGCTATAGTGTCGCTATTTAGTAAAATAGTAAATCCTATATTACTAATAAGAAGAATCAGTATTACGGCCAATCATGTTGTGCGTGAGGATGTTGTGAACCGAAGTGAACCGACTATCCAGCTTGACCTATTCTCCGACTATGAGGCAATCGCAGCCGAGCATGAACGCGAACAGCGGAATCTGAAGCGTGAACGTCGTGTGCAGGAAGCGTTGCTTAACATAAAAAAGAAATTTGGTAAGAACTCCGTGTTGAAGGGATTAAACTATGCCGATGGAGCAACCGCCAAGGATCGCAACCAACAAATTGGTGGCCACAAAGCGTGACACGTATCCCTGTGACCCTGAACATGAAACTTACAACACGTAATTTAGACCGATAGAGAAAGATGAACGACAACTACGATGATATAATCAACCTCCCGCGACCGAAATCAATGCGTCAGCCAATGCCATTGATTAATCGTGCTGCGCAGTTCGCTCCGTTTGCCGCTCTCAACGGTCACTCAGATGCGATTAATGAAACCGCACGTCTCACCGATAGTCAACTTGAACTTGACGATACTCGCAGCGAGCAGCTTAACCGGGCGTTTGCTTATCTGTTGCAGCATTTGTCTGATGAACCGATGGTGACAATTACATACTTTCGGCCGGATACACAAAAGGCCGGCGGCAACTACGAGGTTGTCACCGGCACAGTGAAAAAGTTTGATGAATATAATCAGTGTCTTGTGATGCACTCCGGAGCCACTATCCCTCTGCCATCAATATCGGATATGCGTATCCGTGAGTGACGCACTGCCGGGATAGCTCCACGGGAATATATAATGGTGTCACAAGAGTAGTGGGTTGTCCCCACACCTCTTATATAATGCCGCGAATGTCGGCAATGTCGGCAATGTTGTGGCGTGTGAGGTAGTCGTTGATTTCGTCGATGACTTTTACCGTAACTGCCGGGTCGATGAAATTGGCGGTACCAATTTCAACTGCGGTAGCTCCTGCCATAATGAATTCCAAAGCATCGCGTCCGTTCATGATGCCACCCAAACCGATTACCGGGATTTTTACCGCTTTGGCAACCTGCCACACCATGCGAACGGCAACAGGACGTACTGCCGGACCCGAGAGGCCGCCGGTGATGGTTGAAAGGTGGGGACGACGGCGTTCAACATCAATCGACATCCCGAGCAGTGTGTTAATAAGTGATACGGAGTCGGCGCCCTCTGCCTCAACAGCGCAGGCGATATCGGCAATTGAGGTCACGTTGGGCGAAAGTTTCACAATCAGTGTGCGAGGCCATGCTGCGCGCACTGCTTTGGTAACTTCTGCAGCACCGGAACAGGTGGTTCCGAATGCCATACCGCCCTGTTTTACGTTGGGGCAAGAGATGTTTACTTCAACAGCGTGTATGTTCTCGCATGCTTTCAAGCGTTCACACACCTCTACATAGTCGGCAATTGAAGCACCCGACACATTCACAATCACTTGTGTGTCGAGGTCTTTAATGCGCGGATAGATGTTGTTGATGAAGTAATCCACGCCTTTATTTTGAAGTCCTACGGCATTAAGCATGCCCGACGGGGTTTCCACCATGCGCGGATAGGGATTACCCTCGCGGTGGTTGAGCGTGGTTCCTTTCACAATGAATCCGCCGAGACGGTTTAAGTCGATAAAATCTGCAAATTCTTCACCATATCCAAATGTGCCCGACGCGGTGAGCACCGGGTTCTTTAGTTGCAGTGCGCCTATATTTACATGCAAATTAGCCATAGTATGTCTTCTTTTAGTTTTGGTAGCGCAAAAGTAACGAAAATTCCACTGATAGGCAACAATAGACACGGGTGTGAATGTTGCGACACCTATTTGTGGGCCGTTTGGGGTAATTTTTGTAAATTTGTGGAGTGAAAGTGGGGGAGAAAACGTATTTAAAAGTAGACAGAAACAAAACTGATTATGCTTCCGATATTTAAATTTCAACCGATATTTAAGTCGGTGTTGTGGGGTGGCACCCGTATAGCCGAATTTAAGGGTATTGAGTCACAAGGAGATAATATTGGCGAATCATGGGAGTTGAGCCCGATGGATGGCCATGAATCTGTGGTTGCCGATGGCGAGTATAAAGGCCTTACGTTGCCTCAGTTGCTTGCAAAATGTGGCCGTGAAGTAATGGGGGAAAAATTGTATGCACGTTATGGTGATAACTTCCCGTTGCTGATAAAGTTTATCGATTCAACTCAGGACCTTTCAATTCAGGTGCATCCCGATGATGCTCTTGCAGCTAAACGTCACAATTCGCTTGGCAAAACCGAGATGTGGTATTCTGTTCTCCCCACTGAAACAGCATATCTTTATGCCGGTTTCTCCGAGCAGATGACCCCCGAGAAGTTTCGCAGTAAGGTCGCCGACAGCACTATCGTTGAGGCATTGAAGAAATATTACACAAAACCGGGAGATGTGTTCTTCCTCCCGGCCGGTCGCGTGCACGCTATCGGTGAAGGCAACTTTGTGCTTGAAATCCAAGAGGCGAGCGACATCACATATCGCATTTACGATTATAATCGTCGCGATGCGCAGGGCAACCTTCGTCAGCTTCATGTCGACGAGAGTGTTGATGCTATCAACTATGCCGACACTGCGCAGGAGGTGAAAAATGTGACTGCTGCTCCCGGCGCAGAGGCTGTGGTTGAGGATTGCAACTACTTCACAACTACATTGGTGAATGTGGCCGGTGAAAAGCAGTTGGCACTGGCCGAACGTGAGTCGTTTACCGTGTTGATTGCCACAAAGGGGAATCTTACCGTAGGGGCCAACGGCGTGGAATATCAGTTGCCGCAAGGGCAAACACTTCTCGTGCCTGCCACTATGTCGGCGGTAACACTCCGTGGAACCGGTGAGGTGGTAACCGTGTATATCAAATAATTGAGAATAGGTAATCAGATATCTAATAACTTAACCATAAAAACTGATGTATAATTCAGACAATAGAATCGTTATCACCCTCGATGCCGGTGGTACAAACTTCGTATTTGGCGCCATGAGGGGTTGTGAGTTTATCGTAGACCCTGTAACGGTGCCCTCATGTGCCGACAATCTCGACCGTTGCTTGCAGGCCATGGTTGGCGGGTTTAAAACAATCATCGAAAAGCTTGATGAGAGTCCTGTGGCAATTTCGTTCGCATTCCCCGGCCCGGCCGACTATGCCAACGGTATTGTAGGCGGTTATCTCCCCAACTTCCCGAGTTTCCGCGACGGAGTGGCTCTTGGTGCATTCCTAAAGGAACAGTTTGGTTTGCCGGTGTTTATTAACAACGACGGTGACCTGTTTGCATTTGGTGAGGCTACTGCCGGAGTGCTCCCCGAAAT
>CAZDIC010000116.1:0-5360 GCA_964505395.1 uncultured Alistipes sp.
GCCATGAAACTGTTGGCATCCTCACCATGGATTTCGGCCTGCGCCAACGCTTGTGCCACCGAAAGATAGTTGAGCAACGAGAATGTGCGTGTCGACTCCAAACGGTTTATGCAACGTTGCAGCTCGCGCTCGGTCACAGTCTCGGCCACAAGGCGGTTGAGTTGCGCCTCAATGGCAGCGATAGCTTCCTGCTCGCGGTTGCGCTCACTGTTGTTCAATTTTGCATTAATCAGGAACAGGCCTGCATCCTCGGTGCCTTGAATCGAAGCATCAATTTCGGTGAATAGGTCGGTGCCCAATTGCAATTCGCGATAGAAGCGGCTCGATTTGCCGTTGGCCAATATGTCGCTGATGATGTCGCACTCAAAGTAGCCTTCATCGCCATATTTAGGCATGGGATAAGCCATAACAATTGCCGTCTGCGGCACCTTGCCGGTCATCTCAAAGCTACGCGGAGCCTCGGGCAACGGCTCTATCGGCAGATTGCGCGGAGCGATGTCGCGCGCCTCAATGCCGCCAAACCACTTTTCGACCAAGCGCTGAGTGTCCTCCAAACTGATGTTGCCACAGATGGCCAACACAGCATTGTTGGGCGCATAATGAGAGTAGAACCAACTGCGCACATCGTCCTGTGTCACCTTTTCGATATGACTAAATTCGCGACCGATAACCGGATAGCGGTAAGGGTGCTCCTTGTAGGCGAGGGCACGCAAAGCGTGGTCAAGGTCGCCATACGGACGGTTCAGGCACATCTGCTTAAACTCTTCGATAACCACATTGCGCTGCACCTCAAGAGCTTTGTCGGAAAACGCCAACCGCAGCATGCGATCGCTTTCAAGCCACAATGCCGTTTCGATGTTAACAGCCGGCAACACATCGTAGAAGTTGGTAAAGTCGCTCGATGTCCATGCATTCGAAATGCCACCGGCAGCCGACAATTCATCGTCGAACTCGGCCACATTCACCGACCCGCCAAACATCAGATGTTCAAACAGGTGGGCCATGCCGGTAAGTTCCGGTTGCTCATCGCGCGAGCCCACATTATATAACAGATTTACCGCCACCATAGTGGTGACGGTATCCTGTGAATGGACCACACGAAGCCCATTTGAAAGTGTAAAGCGATTTATCTGCATCGCATTATTTCACAACTTTAGCCGAGAGAATGCGAATGTCGGCAACCGGACGGTCATGACTGTCGGTCTCAGCTTTTTCAATCTTATCAACAACGTCCATACCCTCTACAACTTCACCAAACACGGTGTATTGGTTGTCGAGGTGAGGAGCGCCGCCAACAGTGGTGTAAGCCTCGCGCTGCGCCGGAGTCATTGTCACCGGTGATTCGGCCACAATCTGTTCCATTTTGGCAATCAGCTCATCTTGCAAAGCCTGCAAACCGGCTTGGTCGCGGTTGCGACGCAAGGTCATGATTGAATCCTTATGTTGCACAGCCAGGTCGTTAAACACCTGCTGTTTCTGCATCTGCTGCATCTGACGCTCCAACTGAGTGATAGTTGAATCGTTGTAGACCTTGCCGGTTACGATATAGAATTGAGAGCCCGACGAACGACGTTCGGGGTTTACTTGGTCACCTTGGCGGGCAGCGGCCAGTGCGCCACGTTTGTGGAAGTGTGTGGGATACACAATCTCGGCATCGATGGTGTAGTCGGGGCCACCCACTCCGAGCATCTTACCGGCAGGTGCATTCTTTGAATCGGGGTCACCGGTTTGAATCATAAAATCTTTAATCACACGGTGGAAAAGCACTCCATCGTAGTAACCTTCATCAACAAGCTTCACAAAGTTGTCGCGGTGTTTGTGTGTGTCTCCATAAAGGCGCACCTTAACGGTGCCTTCCGAGGTTTTCAACTCAACGTATGTGTCGCCGGTCGCAGCTGTTGCAGCGGCTGATGTAACATCATTCATTTTCTTTGTCGATTTTTTTAATGTAACGGCTCCTGCTGCCACAATGGCAATCAAGCACAGGAGAGCCAAAAATATATTGCGGTTCTTTTTCATTTGCCCGTGAAGTTAGAGGTGTGGGAGGAAAGCGACTGTGGAGAGGTAAGGGTTAAATGGGCGACTGAGGATAGAGGCGTTTGTAGATGCGACGGAAATTGTTGTCGCTCGCCGACAACTCTGCAGCGCGGTCGGCATAGTCGGCACCATAAAATTGCTCCATCAGCGCACCGATGTAGCGATGTTCCCTATCCTTATCGATTCCCAACTCAATGAGACGGTTGATTGCATTGGCAAACAACTTCGAATTAATGGCATAAAGATAGCGGGCGGCACTGATAACAAACTGCCCGGTGTGGTCGACACGATTCATGTTACTGATTAGCTGATCGATATCGTCAACACATGTGTCGATATGGTTGGCAATATATTCGTAGGTGGCAAGCCCATCGCAATCAGCCTCCAGCCGTTTCTTTACAGCTTCGTCTATCATGACAGTAGTATTTGTCTAATGTTGTGTTCTACAAAATTACAAAATTTCGCGGAAAAGCAAACTTATTCATCACCCATTTCACTCCCATTAGTTATTTTTCCCTCACTTCAACACATCAGGCACCCACAGACCGATTCCACGATGCGCCACTACCCCCGACTGTTGATACTCCACTACGCCCGACTGTTCAACTTCACTACCCCCGACCGATAAACGCCACGCATCACGGCGGATGCGCTCCGGGACAAGAGGCGGATAAGCGGCTCGGGGCATAGGGGTTGCGCGTTCCGAACTTTTTCATTAGCTTTGTGTGGAAAATGGAAAAAGAAAAGAGTTTTAAAGCCACCAAAACGCTCTATGTGAGCGACCTCGACGGTACGCTCTTCGGTGCCGACAGCCGGGTGAGCGCCACCTCGGCAGCCATCCTCAACAAGGCCATAAGCGCCGGAGTGATGTTCACACCCGCCACAGCACGCACTCCGGCCACGGTGCAACCGTTGCTGAGTGCCATTGAGCAGAGCGTCTACACCGATGCCACCGGAGTGCAGCACCATCTGCCGGCCATTGTGATGACCGGAGCAGCCCTCTGGGACCGCCAAACCGCCAATTTTGAATCGCGCCGATTTATCGACGCTGCAGATGCACAAACCATCTACAACCTGTTTCAATCGCGCGGGTTGCAGCCGTTTGTCTACTGTTTGAGCGACAACGGTTTCATCAACGTGTATCACCCCGCGCAGATGAACGAGCGTGAGGATGCTTTCTATCAAGAGCGTCGCCACCTGCAACTAAAGCACTTTAACCTCGACCAAGAGCCACCACGATGGGACAATGTGGTGCTCTTCTTTGCCATCGGCCCTGTGGCCCCGATTGCCGAGGCCTCACAGCAACTCAACGGACTCACCCCGTGTGCCGCGGCTTGGTACCCCGACATCCTGCTGCCCGAAACCGGACTTATCGACATCTACGCTCCGGGCGTGTCGAAGGCGAAAGCGGTGAAGGAGCTGGCCAAGCAAACCGGTGCGGAACGGGTTGTGGTGTTTGGCGACAACCTCAACGACCTGCCAATGATGCGCGTGGCCGATTTGGCCGTTGCTGTTGAAAACGCCCTCCCCGAAGTGAAGGCCGAGGCCGATGTGGTTATCGGGCCGAACACAGCCGATGCCGTGGCTCGCTACATCGCTGAGGTGGAACACATTTCTATCTAACGCCAAAATTTAGAAAGATGAATATCTACGAAATACGTCGCTATGGAGTTGCCGCGTTCATGGTCATTTCTGTTGCCATGGTCGCCTTCTTCCTCTATGTGTCAAACAATCTGGTTAACGACCTCGCCGGCCAGGAACGCGAACGTATGCAAATATGGGCCGATGCCACCAAGCAACTTGCCGACATCAACACCGCCGACGAGTCATCGGCCGAAAACATTGAATTTCTTTTCAGCATTATTGAGCAAAACCACACTATCCCGGTGCTCCTGACCGACGACAACGGCGTGATTCTGCTCCACCGCAACTTCGACCTCCCGGAGCCGGTTGACTCGCTATCACTCTACGAGATTTCACCCGCCAACGAGCATTTCCTGCAAAAGAAACTCACCTCACTGCGCAATCGCGACAACGTTATCGACATCGTGATTTCGCCCGACAACTGCCAACACCTCTACTACGATGATTCAAAACTGTTGCGCCGACTGAGCTACTACCCCTACATCCAACTACTTGTAATGCTGGCGTTTATCCTGGTGGTCTACTTTGCCGTAAGCTCCACAAAACGTGCCGAGCAAAACAAGGTGTGGGTGGGGCTATCGAAAGAAACGGCCCACCAATTGGGCACCCCCATTTCATCACTCATGGCTTGGATGGAACTGTTGCAGTCGATGGGTGTTGACCCCGACATGGTGAAGGAGATGAATAAAGATGTGACACGTCTGTCGACCATCGCCTCACGTTTCTCAAAAATCGGTTCGAAACCGCAAATGGAGGTTGACGACCTTAATCAAGTTATCAATCGTGCCGCATCCTATATGTCGACACGCATATCCTCGCGCATATCCCTATCCGTACACCTATCCGATGAAGCGCTTCCCGCAAACGTGAGCGCACCGCTACTCGAATGGGTTATGGAAAACCTGATTAAAAACGCCGTTGACGCCATGGAGGGCTCCGGCTCAATCACCATCGAAACCACGGTCGACGGTCGCAATGCCCGCGTATCGGTGACCGACACCGGTAAGGGCATCTCGCGCAAAAACCAAAAAACCGTGTTCAACCCCGGCTACACCACCAAGAAACGCGGATGGGGCCTCGGGCTGACATTGGCCAAACGTATTATCGAACAATATCACGCGGGCCGCATCTTCGTGAGCCGTTCCGAACCGGGTGTTGGCACCACATTCACCATCGACATTCCCCTGGCATAACCCCCACGGTTAGCAGTTCGTACCTGTTGCGATGCAATCGTTCTGTGCGGGAATCACGTGGCATACTCCGTTCACCCACATTCCATTATACAGTAATTTTCAACAAATACAGGATGCGTAATTAAGCCGTGACGATTGTAACATTCGATATTTGCAGATATGCAAAAAATGTTGTTATTTTGCTGTAGGGAAACGAAAGACATTAGTCTCCAAAAATAGTTTTCGAAAAATATCTCCACAAAACATCAAAGCCATGATATTAGGACCGATATACCCGATAGGGGTGCAAGACTTCGCAAAGCTACGTTCGATGAATGCAGTGTATGTGGATAAGACCGAACTTATCCACAGGCTGACTCATACCTCTTCAATGGTGTTTTTGAGCCGTCCGCGCCGTTTTGGCAAGTCGTTGTTGAGCAGCACCTTTGAATACTATTTCGAAGGGCGTAAGGAACTCTTTACCGGTCTGGCGATGGAACGTCTTGA